>JASHTA010000490.1 GCA_030040795.1 Gammaproteobacteria bacterium
AACCGGGATACGGCGTACGTCGTGTATCCTCATGTGCTCGATGGCCTGCGTGGCGTCTTCCTCGATCGAGGCAATGGCGACCGGCGCCCGCATGATGTCACGCACGGTCAGGGCCGCGGGGCTGCGCTCCTGGGCGAGCACCTCGACGACCAGGTCGCGGTCGGTGACGATTCCGAGCGGCGATCGGTCACCATCCGGATCGTCGACCACGACGAGATCTCCGACGTGGCGCTGGCGCATGAGCCGCGCCGCGGCGAGTACCGTCGTTTCGGGGCTGCAGCAGGCCGCGTCGGGCGTGCAGATCTCTTTCAGCAACATGCTCGACTCTCCTCGACGAGGGGTTGTGCGCAACTTTCGCTGCCGATTGCGGTTCGCTCGCTCATTCGGCAAGCGCCTGAGCGAGCCGAATCAGCCTCTCATCGAGAGGCTTGCGCCGGCCGATCACATCGCGAAGCGCCGTCGGCGTGACTTGTCCGTCGATCATTCCGAGCAATACTCCGTGCCGTCCGGCTCGCAGCTGCTCGACGGCTGCCGTCCCGAGCAACGTCGCGGTCAAGCGGTCGAACGTGCAAGGGGAGCCCCCGCGCTGGACGTGTCCGAGCTTGATCACGCGCAGCTCAAAGCCGAGACGCTCGGCGTGCTGGGTGAAATACTGCGAAAGGGCGTCGGCATTGCGCTCGGCGCCTTCCGCGATCACGACGATCGCGTGACTCTTGCCGCGCGCATAGGCCTCGCGAACGCTCGTGGCGATCTTCTCCGGGTCTTGCGGAATCTCGGGAATCACGATCGCCTCGGCGCCCCCTGTGATTCCGGCGATGAGCGCGAGATACCCACACGTGCGTCCCATCAGCTCGACGAGGAATACTCGCCCGTGTGCCGATGCCGTGACGCGCAGCCGGTCGATCGACTCGAGCGCAATATCGAGAGCGGTGGTCGCTCCAATCGTCACGTCGGAGCCGGGAAGATCGTTGTCGATCGTCGAGGCAACGCCGACCACCGCCACGCCGAGCGAGGCCAACGCATGCGCGCCCGCCTGCGAGCCGTTGCCGCCGATGACGACGAGGCCCGACACGTCCCGGTCGCGAAGTTGCCGCGCTGCCGCCTGCTGTCCCGGCTCGGTGAGAAAGGCGGGACAGCGGCTCGTGCCGAGCACGGTCCCTCCGCGCTGGATGATTCCGCCTACATCGCGTGCTCCGAGAGGGATGAAATCGCCCGCCATCAAGCCGGCGTAGCCGTGCCTCACGCCTAGCAGCTCGAATCCGAACGACACCCCGGTACGAACGACGGCTCGAATCGCCGCGTTCATTCCCGGCGCATCGCCGCCGCTCGTGAGGACTGCCACTCGCTTCATCGTCGAGCCTGCCGCCTCACCGGCTGTACCGGCGCGGCGCTGCACGTGTCGCAAGCCACTCGCGGATTTCGCGCTCGGCCGCGAGCCAGTCATCCATCTCGTGCCCGGCCTCGAATCCTCGTCGCTCGGCTTGGAAGTAGGCGGCCACGCGGATCATCTCCTCTTGCGCCTCGGCATCGATCGGTGCCTCTCCGTCGCGGAGCGCCGCCCCGCGTCCGCGTGCGCGATCCGATCCGGGTCGCGAGGAAGAGCGAGCCTGAGGGGCTGTCGAAGAAGAGTGAGCCTGAGAGGCTGTCATGTGGGGGGACGTCATGATCATGATCTCCACCGGTACACATCGATGCGTCAAGATAGACTCGGCGCCGGATGCGCTGAATCGGGACTTGTGCGTACCGTGCGGCCGAGATGTACGTAGCGGGAAACGAGTGAGTGCCGATTCGATGCGGGGCGTGTGCAGGCATACTGCACGAGCGATGATTCCCAAGGCGCTTCTCGCGATCCTGGCCGGCGTTTCCCTCACGGGCGCCTGCACCGCGAACTCGAGCCCCGTTCGCACGGCGATCGAGGCCGCAGTGGCGGACGCGGACATTTCCGGTTGCTCACGGGCCTCGCCGACTACGCTCGCAGCCGTGCCGCGCCGCGCGAAGCCCGATTGTCCGCGATCGCGAGACATCCACGGGTTGAGCGAGGCATTACGAAGAGTCTACGTCCGCAGCGGCGGCCATCCACTCTGGATCGACTCGCGCGGCCCCACACCGCAGGCGCTCGCTCTCCTTGCGAGATTGCGCGCCGCCGACGCCTACGGACTGCGACCGGAGGATTACCTGAGCCCGGCGCTGGCCAAGATCGCGGACCGTGCATCGGTCGACGCATCCGCGGGCACCGACCAGGCCGTTCGGCGGGCACAGTCCGATGTGGCGCTTTCCGCTGCGGCCCTGCGGATCGTGTCGGATCTGCATTTCGGACGCGTCGATCCGCGCGAGGCGGGCTTTCAGCTCGATACGCCGCGCCAACCCTTCGATCTCGCCGCCGCGGTGGAGCGGCTCTCCGTCGCGGAAGACGCCGGATCCGTCCTCGCAGCGATCGAGCCGCAGTTCTATCACTATCAGCTGCTCGAAGCGGCGCTCCGCCGCTATCGTGAGCTCTCGCAGCGGCCGGACCTCACGCGGCTTGCGCCGCTCGTCAGGCCCGTCAGGCGCGGTGAGATATACGCCGGCGCACCCGCGTTGCGAAGACTTCTCATCGCCGTAGGGGATCTGCCGGCGAGCGACGGCGCCGCCGCCGCGCCGAATCTGCGGTTCGACGCGCCCCTCGCCGGCGCGATCGCGAAGTTTCAGGCGCGCCACGGCCTTGCCCCGGACGGCGTCCTCGGAGAGGCGACGTACGCCGCGCTCACCACTCCCTTTGCGCATCGCGTGCGCCAGATCGAGCTCACGCTCGAGCGGTGGCGATGGCTGCCGGCCTTCGACAGCCCTCCGATCATCGTCAACATTCCGGAGTTTAGACTTTTCGCCTTCCGCTCCACCGCCGACCGAAAGGCGAGCATCCTGCAGATGGATGTGATCGTCGGGAAGAGCTACCCGAGATTTCAGACACCCGTCTTTGCGGCCGACATGACATACGTCGTCTTCCGCCCCTACTGGGACATTCCCTACAGCATCATGCGGCGCGAGATGCTTCCCTCGATTCGCGCGAACCCCGCGTACGTCGCCGAGCAGCACCTCGAGATCGTAGCGGGGCAGACCGATGCTGCGCCGGCACTACCGGTCACGGCGCAGAATATCGCGGCGCTCGCGGCCGGAAAGCTGCGCCTGCGGCAGCGGCCGGGTCCCGACAACGCACTCGGCCTCATCAAATTCATGCTTCCCAATCACTACAACGTCTATCTGCACTCGACGCCCGCGCATCAGCTGTTCAAGGAGCCGCGCCGCACCTTCAGTCATGGCTGCATCCGGGTGAGCGATCCCGTCTCGCTCGCCGAGCACGTGTTGCGCAGTGCGGCCGGTGATTGGACCCGCGAGAAGATTCTCGCTGCGATGAACGGAGCCGCGACTCGGCGCGTGAGCCTGGCCAAACCCATCCGCGTGATGATCTTGTACGGCACGGTACTCGCCACCGAATCGGGCGACGTGCAGTTTTTCAACGACGTCTACGGCGGGGACAGGAAGCTAGAGGCGCTTCTTGGGCTCCCGCCGGAGAGTTAGGGGGCGCTATATGGGCGCTATACGGGCTCTATACGCGGACCGTGAGCTCGTTTTTGACGCTGAGGACGCCAGGGGCCGCCCATGCCGCCTGCTGGGCCTGGTCGCGCTCGGCCCACGAGCGCACCTCTCCCCGCAATGTGACCTGCGAGCCGCTCGCATCGACATGAACGTGCTCTGCATCGATCACCGCATTGCGGCGAAAGGCTTCCTCGATCTTTTGCTTGACATCCGCACGCGTGCCTCTGTGCATGAGTTGAATGGAATTGCGCACGCTCACGACGCCGGCTACGCGGTGCACTGCGCTCTCGGCGCGCTCGCGCTGGTCGTGCCAATCGAGCGTACCCTCCAGGACGACTCTTCCGTCGTGGACGATCGGCTTGACGCGTTCCCAGCTCACCGGCAGCTCGAATTTGAGGGCTGCGACCGCATCGCGAGCGATTTCCGGATCACTGCGGATCAAGTCCGTGGGCACGCGCACTTCGATGTCGTTCGCGACGGCAGCGACTCCTACGACGCGCTTGGCGGCTGCCTCGGCGCAGTACTTGTCGGGGTAGCGCGGCACGTAGCCCGTGAGCGTGACGACTCCTCCATTGACCTTCACGGCGATGTCCTTCTCATTCACGTCCGGCGTCCATCGAAGCTCGGTCTCCACGTCCCGCTGGGTATCGCTATCGGTTCTCATGGCTGGCAATCCTCCTGCACGTTCGAACTGGCATGTCCTCACATCTCCGCCTCGGCGGGCGTGTGCTCCTTCGGTCTCTCGGGCTTCTCCGTCATCGTGGCCTCGGTGAGCATCAGCGTGGTCGCGACCGAGACGGCGTTCTCGAGCGCGGTACGCACGACTTTGACGGGATCGATGATCCCCGCCTCGACGAGGTCGACGAACTGCTTGCGCGCCGCATCGAATCCGATGTTTCCGGTGCCGCTCACCATACGATCGACCACCACGCCTCCGTCGGCCGCAGAGTTCTCCGCGATCTGCCGAGTGGGCGCCTCGAGCGCACGACGCAGGATCTGTAGGCCCGTGCGCTCGTCGCCGGAGCACTCGGCCTCCACAGCGCTTACGGCGCCGATCGAGCGCAGCAGCGCGAGGCCGCCACCCGGCACGATGCCCTCTGCGACCGCCGCCTTGGTCGAGCTGATGGCATCGTCGAGCGCCTCCTTCTTGGCCTTCATCTCCGATTCGGAAGGAGCACCCACACGGATGACCGCGACACCGCCGGAGAGCTTCGCGAGGCGCTCCTCGAGCTTCTCGCGGTCGTAATCGCTCGTCGTCTTCTCGAGCTCCTTGCGGATCATCTGGATGCGCCCGTCGATGTCGCGCTTGTTGCCCGCCCCGCCGATGATCGTCGTGTTGTCCTTGTCCACCACGATTCGCTTTGCGCGTCCGAGCTGCCCGAGCTCCACATCCTCGAGCTTCAGGCCGAGTTCTTCGGAGATGACCTGCGCGCCCGTGAGAATCGCGATGTCCTGCAACATGGCCTTGCGGCGATCGCCGAATCCGGGCGCCTTCACCGCCGCGCTTTTCAGCACGCCGCGGATCTGATTGACGATGAGGGTCGCGAGCGCCTCACCTTCGATCTCCTCGGCGATGAAGAGGATCGGTTTGCCCGCCTTGGCCACCTGCTCGAGAAGCGGCAGGATGTCCTTGATGATGTTGAGCTTGCGATCGCACACCAGCACGTACGCCTCTTCCAGCACGGCCTCCATCGCGCCCGGGTCCGTCATGAAGTAGGGTGAGAGATAACCACGGTCGAACTGCAAGCCCTCGACCACCTCGAGGGTCGTCTCGGTGGTCTTGGACTCCTCGACGGTAATGACCCCGTCGCCTCCGACCTTCTCCATGGCATCGGCGACGAGATCGCCGATCACCGGATCGTTGTGCGCGGAGACGGTGGCGACCTGGGCCTTCTCCTTGCGGCTTGCGACCGGTTTGGCCATCGCCTTGAGGGCCTTGACGGCAGCCTCGAGTCCCCGATCGAGGCCGCGCTTCAGGTCGATCGCGCTCGCTCCGGCGGCGACATTCCGCACGCCATCCGAGTAGAGGGTCTGGGCGAGAATCGTCGCCGTGCTGGTGCCATCGCCAACGACATCTCCCGTCTTCTCCGCCGCTTGGCGCAGCATCTGGGCGCCGAGGTTCTCCTCCGGGTCCTCGAGCTCCATCTCCTTGGCGATGGTGACCCCGTCGTTGCAAACGATCGGAACGCCCCATTTCTTTTGAATGAGCACGGATTTTGATTTGGGTCCCAAGGTGATGCGCACCGCATCGGCGAGCTGCGCGGCCCCGCGCAGCACCTTCTCGCGCGCGGCGGATCTGAAAAGGACCTGTTTCGCGGTCATGGCATTGCTCCGTCGTAGCTCGATCTCGACCGCCGTGGGCTCGAGCGGCTCGAGTCGTCCGAATTTTCATCGAGCGTCCCCGCCGGGCGCCATACGCACTTTTCGCAAGCCGCACGGCACGAAAGCGCTCGGCGGTGCGAGCGTCGCCGTGCTGGGACAATCCCCTATTGCGGTGCGGATGATGCGACTGCCGCAACGGTTCGGGGACTGAGAGCCTATCGCTCGGCGGAGTGTGTATCCGCAAGCGTTCGATGGAGGAGCCGCTCGCGGTTCAACAATGTCTGAGGAGACCTTGCCGGATCTGTTGAGGAGGCGCATTGCGCTCACGCCGGCCGCCGAGGCCTACCGGCAGTTCGATTCTGCGTCGGGCCGCTGGGTCGGATACTCTTGGGCGCAGATTGGGGAACGCGTCGCGGAGTACAAGAGGGCGCTCCGCGCAGAGGGATTGCCCGGTGGCGCACGCGTCGCGATGATGGTGGCGAACGGCGTCGAGCACGTCTGCATGGATCAGGCGGCGCTTGCGCTCGGACTCGTCCCTGTGCCACTCCACGTGATCGACAATACGGAGAGTGTGGCGTACGTGCTTGCCGACTGCGGCGCTTCATTGCTCTTCGTCGGCTCGGCGACGCGCTGGCAGCTGCTCGAGCCCTTCAGGATGAGACTTCCGGCGCTCCGCCGCGTCATCTACCTCGGCGCGGCTCTTCAGGCGGAAGTCGAGGCAGAGCCGGAGTTACGGGCGGGCGCAGGTGGCATCGCACGATCTCTCGCGGAGTGGCTCGCTGCGACCCCGCGCGCCGACGATGGCGCGACGGACGCTTCTCTCGACGCCCATGCGCTGGCGGCGATCGTCTATACCTCCGGGACCACGGGGCGGCCGAAGGGGGTGATGCTCTCTCACCACAACGTCGTATCGAACGTCCAGTCCATTCTGGCCGCGATTCCCGTGCGCGAATCGGATGTGTTTCTGTCCTTCCTGCCGCTGTCTCATACGCTCGAGCGTACGACCGGATACTATCTGCCGATCGCGGCGGGGGCCTGCGTCGCCTTTGTTCGCTCCATGCCGCATCTCATGGACGATCTCCTCGAGATGCGTCCGACGGTGCTCGTTTCCGTTCCCCGGATCTACGAGCGTGTCTATGCGGGAATCCGCGAATCGATGGAGCATCGCGTCGTTCGACGAGCGCTGTTCGCGCTTGCGGTCCACGTAGGCTGGTCGCGATTTGCGCGGTCTCAGGGCGGTCGCGCGTGGCTCCGGGGCGGCTTCGCGCAGGCTCGCGGCGCGCGCGCGCGAGCCTCGCGGCCGCTGGCCCCGCGTTTCCTCATGCGTTTTTTTGAGCCGGCCCTCGATCGCCGGGTCGGCGCACCGGTCCGCGCACGTTTCGGCGGTCGCCTGCGTGCCGCCGTCACGGGTGGTGCGCCCATGTCGTCCGAGGTGGCGAGAGCGTTACTCGCGCTCGGTGTCCCGCTGCTTCAGGGTTACGGACTCACCGAGAGCGCCCCGGTCGTCGCCTGCAACACGCCTGCGGATAATCACCCCGACTCGGTCGGCAAGCCTCTGCCGGGCGTGGACACCCGGATCGGCGATCGTGACGAGCTGCTCGTCCGCGGGCCGAACGTGATGCTCGGCTATTGGGAGCGTCCGCGCGATACCGCCGAGGCGATCGATGCACAGGGATGGCTTCACACGGGCGATCAAGCCGAGATCATCGATGGACGGATCGTCATCCGGGGCCGCCTCAAAGACATCATCGTCACCTCGACGGGCGAGAAGGTGGCGCCAAGCGATCTCGAGGCGGCAATCGGTGCGGATCGTGCGTTCGATCAAGTCATGGTGATCGGCGAGGGGCGCCCGTACATCGCGGCCCTTTGCGTACTGAATCGAAACTGCTGGAAAGAGGAGGTGAGCCGGCTCGGGCTCGACCCCGAGGAGGCCAAGGATCTCCGCTCGCCGGCGGCTCGCGAATGGGCCTTGGCACGCATCGCCGAGGCGGTCCGGGGTTTTCCGGCACACGCAAGGCCGCGCGCCGTGTATCTCACGATGGAGCCTTGGACGGTCGACGCCGGCCTCATCACTCCGACTCTCAAGCCGAAGCGGCCGGCGCTCGAGTCGCGTTTCGCCGAGGCGATCACTGAGCTCTACCGCGGCCACGCGATCCGCGCATAAGGTCATTGCTCCCGCCAGGCGGCTACATTTGAGCGGTCACGTTTGGCGGTACATTCGAGCGGCGAACCCGAAAGTCTCTGGTGGCACGTAGCCGCGCACGGTACTTGGCGGTTCGTGCACGAGATCCTTGGCGATCTCCGCCGTGATGATCTGGCGAAGTGCGGCGGGCAGTGCTTCGCGTAGAAGACCGAGGAACGCCGGTGGGGCGATGAGGACCAGCCGGTCGAACCGGGCGGCGCGCTGCGCCGCCGCGATCTCATGGCCGATCCGGTGGGCGAAGAGAGCCGCCTCGTGCCGGCGCGGCTTGCGGTCGCTTCCGACTCCATGGTGGGCCGTGGAGCCTCGCCGTCCGGATCGGAGCGGAGCGCGATCGAACTTCCGGCCGGGGCGGTCGGATTGCATTTCGCGGTTGTGAAGATGCGCCAGCGGATCGGAGATCTCTCCCGCGGGCCGCAGCTCGCCATCGTAGCGTTCCACGTCGTAGAAGCGCGCTTCGCTCTGATCGGCGACAACGACTCTGACACGCATCGTTCTGCTCCTCGGCCACCCAAGCCGATTGCAGCACACTCGGGGTGCCGCCCCATCCGTACCAATGCGGATGCGCGGCTCCGGCGAACCGGGTATCTATCCCGTGAGGATGGTTGAGACGGGAGCTCGGATGAAGAAGATCCAATCGATTCTCGTCGCGGTCGAGCGCGGCGGCAATTCAAAACAGGTGGTTGGAAAGGCAGTCGTTCTCGCCCGCTGCTTCGGCGCGCGCCTCGAGCTGTTTCTCGGCAATGCCGAGTCCGCCTATGTGCAGCGCCATCAATACGAGGCGGGCGCGCTCGCGCGAGCGCGCGAATCGTGCATCGCCGAGTCGTGCGAGTATCTCGAGCGGCTCTGGAGCTCGCTCGCGATCCATGACGTGCCGGTCGCGATGAACGCCGCATGTGAGAGTCCCGGCTACGAGGGCATCGTCCACAAGGTGCAGCAATCCTCGCCGGATCTCGTGGTGCGCGGCATGGGCGAGGGAAATCACGGATCGGGGCGCGCGCTGGATGCGAGCGACTGGGAGCTCGTGCGAACTTGCCCCGCTCCGCTCCTGCTCACGCGCGGGACGCCCTGGAATGAGCGTCCCGCCGTTGCGGCGGCCGTCGATATCGGGGGCGACGAGGCTGCGGCCGTCACGCGCTCGATTCTGCGTGCCGCCAAGCGCTTCTCCCTCGATTGCGACGGCACGCTGGATGTCGTGTATGCCCACCACATGGAGCACGCCTCGCCCGAGACGATCGAGGCCGACCGAGCCGCCCTCGCCGAGCGCGCCCGTGAAGCGGACGTGCAACCGAGCGAGCTCTACGTCGTGATCGGCGAGCCGGCTGCATCGATCCCTCGGTTTGCGGAGAGGCACGCATACGACCTTCTGGTGCTCGGTGCGCTCACCCATCGAAAGGCGCTCACCGCGCTCGTCGGAACGCTCACCGGCCGGCTCATCGAGACGCTCGACTCCGACATCCTCCTGGTGAAGCCGCCCTTCTACCGATCGCCAGTGCGATGAGACCCTGAAGGATCGCGCATCGGGCGGCCGGGGGACGCGCTCTACGTACATTCCCGCACGGCCATCGCGCCTCGACCGGCTTACTCTGATATGTCATGGACGCTCCACAGAAGAAGGCCACGCTCGGGTACCTCATCGGAGCGCTGATCTTGGTTCTCCTCGTCCAGTGGCTCCTCAGCATTCCGGCCGCCGCGACCATCCCGTACAGCGATTTCAAGGCGCTGCTGCGGGCCGGCAAGTTCCACGATGTGACCATCGGCAGCGAGACGGTCGAGGGCTCGGTGGACCTCACCGGAGCACAGGCATTCCTGCCGGCGAGCACGATCGAGGCCATCAAGCGGCAGGGACTCGATGCGAATCCGCCTCCCGGCGCGAGCGTCTCTTCGCGCGCGAGTGCGTCTGCGGCCGCGACGCGGCCTCCCGGCCCGCCCCTTTATCGGGTAACGACGAGGCGCGTGGAGGATCCCCAGCTCACCGCCGAGCTCGACGCGGCCAAGGTGAGCTACTCGGCGGCAAACGAGAATCACTGGCTGTCATCGCTACTGTCCTGGCTCGTGCCACTCGCCGTCATCATTGCGTTCTGGAGCTTCTTGCTCCGCAGGAGCGCGGGCGGCGGCGTCGGTTCGATGATGACGGTGGGACAGAGCAAGGCGAAGGTCTACGTTCAGTCCGAGACCGGGGTGCATTTCGGGGATATCGCAGGGATCGACGAGGCGAAGGCGGAGCTCATGGAGATCGTCGAGTTCCTGCGCAACCCGGAGCGCTATCGCCGCCTCGGGGGCAAGATTCCGAAAGGCGTGCTGATCGTCGGAGCGCCGGGCACCGGCAAGACGTTGCTCGCCAAGGCCGTCGCAGGGGAGGCGGGCGTCCCGTTCCTCTCGATCAGCGGGTCCGAGTTCGTCGAGATGTTCGTGGGGGTGGGCGCGGCTCGCGTCCGCGACCTCTTCGCGCAGGCCGAGCAGCGAGCCCCGTGCATCATCTTCATCGACGAGCTGGATGCGCTCGGCAAGGCCCGCGGCTTCAGCGGTCTCAGCGGCCACGACGAACGCGAGCAGACGCTCAATCAGCTGCTCGTGCAGATGGACGGTTTCGACACCCAGAGCGGCGTCATCATCATGGCGGCGACGAATCGCCCGGAGACCCTCGACCCGGCGCTCCTGCGGCCCGGACGGTTCGACCGGCACGTCGCTGTCGATCGCCCGGACGTGAGAGGCCGCGAGCAGATCCTGAAGGTGCATACGCGTGGCGTGACACTCGCCCCGGACGTGAATCTCGCGGTCATCGCCGCCAAGACCGCCGGATTCGTCGGTGCGGACCTCGCGAACATCGTCAACGAGGCGGCCTTGCACGCGGCGCGGCTCGACAAGCCTGCCGTCGAGATGCGCGATTTCGACGAGGCCATCGACCGCGTTGTCGGCGGCCTCGAGAAGCGCAACCGAGTGATGAATCCGGTCGAGAAGGAGACCGTGGCGTACCACGAGGCGGGACATGCGCTCATCGCGGAGTCGCGGCCTCATGCCGATCGCGTCAGCAAGATCTCGATCATCCCCCGCGGAATCGCCGCGCTCGGCTTCACCCAGCAGCTCCCGACCGAGGACCGATACTTGCTCAAGCGCAGCGAGCTTCTCGATCGGTTGGACGTGCTCCTCGGCGGGCGCATCGCCGAGGAGCTCGTCTACGGCGATGTCTCGACGGGCGCTCAGAACGATCTGCAGCGAGCGACCGACATGGCACGCCATATGGTCGCTCAATACGGTATGAGCGAGCGCCTCGGAACAGCCACATTGGAGGCGCCGCAACAGGCCTATCTCAACGTTCCCGATGGCCCAGCGACCCGCGGAGCATACAGCGAGCGAACCGCCCGCATCATCGACGAGGAAGTCTCGAAGCTCCTCGAGGAAGCGCACGGTCGAGTCCTGCGCACGCTTACTCAGAGGCGCTCTGCTCTGGATGAGCTCGCTCGCCTGTTGCTCAAGCAGGAGGTGGTGGAGCGGACGACATTGGACGAGCTGCTCGCCCGGGCGAGCGACGGCGGCCGTTCGTCCGAAGACACTACGCCACGTCGCGACGTGGGGCTTCTGCCAGCTGCCGCTCGATCTCGAGCACCTGAAGGTGTGTCTTGAAGAGGGCATCCGGGTTGAGGCTGATGGAGTCGATTCCGAGCCGCACCAGGAATTCGGCGAGCTCCGGGTAATCGGACGGTGCCTGGCCGCAGATGCCGGAGTGGCGGTGATTGCGCCGGCAGCCTTCGACCGCGAGCTGAAGCATCTGCTTGACGCCAGGATCACGCTCGTCGAAGTCGAACGCGACGATGGCCGAGTCGCGGTCGACGCCGAGGGTGAGCTGGGTGAGATCGTTGGACCCGATCGAGAAGCCGTCGAAGATCCGGCTGAACTCATCGATCAGGAGTACGTTGTTCGGGATCTCGCACATGACGTAGATCTCGAGTCCGTTCTTTCCCCGCTCGAGCCCGAGCTCCTGCATCCGCGCGACTACGCGTCTCGCCTCTTCCAGGCGCCGACAGAAGGGGATCATGAGCTTGATGTTCGCGAGCCCCATCGCCTCGCGTGCGTGCTTCATCGCCGCGCACTCCAGCGCGAAGCCCTCGGCGTAGGCGGGATGCGTGTAGCGCGAAGCGCCGCGAAAGCCGAGCATCGGATTCTCCTCGTGGGCCTCGAACCAGCGTCCGCCGAGCAGTCCTGCGTATTCGTTCGTCTTGAAGTCCGACATCCTCACGATCACGGGCTTCGGATGGAATGCCGCGGCGATGGTTCCCACGCCCTCCGCCAAGCGCTGGATGAAGAAGTCCGCCGGCCTCGCATAGTCCCGCGTCAGATCGAGCAGGGCACGGCGCTCGTCCTGGTCCTCGATGCGCTCCGGGTGAAGCAGAGCCATCGGATGAGCCTTGATGTACTCGGCGATGATGAACTCGATGCGCGCGAGGCCGACACCGTCGTTCGGAAGAAAGCTCGTCTGGAACGCGAGCTCGGGATTGCCGAGGATCACCATGATCTTGGTGCGCGGGTGCGCGAGATTCGCGACATCCGTTCGATGGAGCTCGAACGGGATTGAGCCCTCGTAGACTTTCCCGATGTCACCTTCCACGCAGGAGACCGTGACGGTCTCGCCCATCTTGAGGACCGAGGTCGCATTCTCGGTGCCCACCACGGCCGGGATGCCAAACTCACGGGCGACGATCGCGGCGTGGCACGTTCGGCCGCCACGGTTCGTGACGATTGCCGCGGCGCGCTTCATGATCGGTTCCCAGTCGGGCGTCGTGATGTCGGTTACGAGCACTTCGCCCGGCCTGAATTCGCCGAGGTGCGCCGCGCTCGCCACGACGTGCACCCTGCCGCTTCCGACGCGGGCGCCCACCGCATGCCCCGTGGTCAGCGTCTTGCCGGATCCCTTCAGCGAGAACTCCTCGATCAGCGCGCCACGCTTCTGCGAGGCGACGGTCTCCGGACGCGCCTGCACGATGTAGAGCTGGCCGTCAACGCCGTCCTTGGCCCACTCGATGTCCATGGGCACCGCATGTCCGGCCTTCTCGGTGTAATGCCGCTCGATCTTCAAAGCGTAGTCGGCGAGCTGCAGTACATCCGCGTCCGTCAGGCAGAATCGGCCGCGATCGGCCTGTGGAGTCGGCACGTTGCGCGTGGCCTCGCGAGTGCCGCCCTGCGCGTAGACCATCTTGATCTTCTTGCCGCCGAGCGTGCGGCGCAGGACGGCCCGATGGCCGCTTTCGAAAGTCGGTTTGTGGACCAGAAACTCGTCCGGATCGACGGCGCCCTGGACGATGTTCTCACCGAGGCCGTATGCGGCGCTCACGAGTACCACGTCGCGGAAACCCGTCTCGGTGTCGAGGGTGAACATCACACCGCTCGAGGCGAGGTCGGCGCGCACCATCTTCATGACGCCGATCGAGAGGGCGACTTTGAAATGATCGAAGCCCTGATCGATCCGGTAGTGAATCGAGCGGTCGGTGTAGAGGCTCGCAAAGCAGCGCCGACAGGCATCGAGCAGCCGCTCGTCGCCGGACACGTTGAGGAACGTCTCCTGCTGCCCCGCGAAGCTCGCCGTCGGCAGATCCTCGGCGGTCGCGGAGCTGCGTACCGCGAGGGAGAGGTCCGGCCCGTACTCCTCCCGGAGCGCGCGGTAGGCTGCGAGGATCTCCTCCCTCAGGTCATCGGGCAACGGCGCGCCATAGACGATCTCGCGGGCGCGATGCCCGCGGCGGGCGAGATCCTCCAGGTCGTCGCCCGTCAGGCCGTCGAGCGTCGTGTGCAGGGCGTCCCACGCATGAGCGTGGTCGAGCACGTACCGGTACGCCTCTGCGGTGATCGCAAAGCCGTTGGGCACTCTCACGCCCTGCGGGGTGAGCCGCCGGTACATCTCGCCAAGCGACGCGTTCTTGCCACCGACGAGCCGAACGTCGCCGATTTCGATCTCGGCAAAGGAACGGATGTAGCGAGCTTTCGTTGGCATCGGTGTCTTCCACGTAGCGTTCGATCGGAGGCCCGCGGCACGGCGCATCGCGGAGGAACGCGATTTATTTATCGTTACATCGCTCGCCTGTGGACGGAATACGCAATTGTGCCTAAGTCCTCGGGCGACCCGCGCCATCACCCGCGGCCGTTCGAGATGACCACCTTCAGCGCCCTGTT
This sequence comes from Gammaproteobacteria bacterium, assembly GCA_030040795.1. GTDB lineage: Bacteria > Pseudomonadota > Gammaproteobacteria > Steroidobacterales > Steroidobacteraceae > JASHUC01. The sequence continues at coordinate 14,261 of JASHTA010000490.1, forward strand.
CTCGGCGGCCTGCGCGAACGTGTCGTAGGCCTTCATGAGCTCGCCGAGCGAGAAGTGGTGTGTGACGAGAGAGAGCGGCTGGAGCCGCCCCGAGAGGACGGTCTTGAGCAGCAAGGGCGTCGTGACCGTGTCGACCAGGCGGGTCGTGAGCGTGACGTTCTGGGACCACAGCTTCTCGAGGTGCAGCTCCACGCTCTTGCCGTGGACGCCGATGTTTGCGATCACGCCGCCCGGGGCAACGATCGATTGGCAGAGCTCGAAGGTCTGAGGTACGCCGACCGCTTCGATCGCCGTATCGACGCCGCGGCCTCCGGATAGCTCGAGGATTCTCTCCGCCACGCGCCCGTCGCGGCTGTTCACCGACTGCGTCGCGCCGAGCCGCCTCGCCGTCTCGAGCCGATGATCGTCCATGTCGACCATGATGATCTCCGCCGGAGCGTAGAACTGCGCCGTGAGCAGCGTCGCGAGGCCGATTGGGCCGGCGCCGACGATCGCGACCGTATCGCCGGGGGAGACCTTGCCGTTGAGCACGCCGCACTCGTAGCCGGTCGGAAAGATGTCGCTCAACATCACAAACGGCTCGTCGTCGGCCGTCTCCGGGAGCCGATAGAGGCTCGTGTCGGCCCAGGGAGTGCGCACGAACTCAGCCTGCGTCCCATCGATCGTGTTGCCGAGAATCCAGCCGCCCTGGACGCAATGCGAATAGAGGCCCTTGCGGCAGCTCTCGCACTTCCCGCACGAGGTGATGCAGGAGATGAGCACCCGATCGCCAGGCTTGAAATGCGACACCGCGGAGCCGACCTGGTCGACGATTCCGACGCCCTCGTGCCCGAGGATGCGGCCCGTTGCGACGGTCGGCACATCGCCCTTGAGGATGTGCAGGTCCGTTCCGCAGATCGTCGTCTTGCCGATCTTCACGACCGCATCGGTCGGCAGCTCGACAACCGGCTTGGGGCGCTCGGCGAGGACACGTTTTCCCGGACCGAGGTAAACGAGTGCTTTCATGGGGATGCTCCTGTGTGAGTTCGATCGTTCCACCAGCCTCCACCGAGCGCGACGTACAGCGCGACGGTGTCCTGGTATCGCACGGCAACCGCCTGCAGATCGCCAATCACCGCTTGGTGGTACTGGGCGTCGGCGCTCAAGACGTCGAGGTAGGTGTCGAGTCCCGCCTCGTAGTGGGTCTCGACGAGGTGCAGCGCCTGGCGGGCGGTGTCGAGCGCCTCGTCCTCGGCGCGCAGGGCCGAAGCATCGTGATCGAGCGCACGCAGCGCGTCGGCGACCTGCTCGAACGCACCGAGCACCGTTTGCCGGTACAGAGCCATCGCTTGGGTGTAATTCTCAACGGCGGCCTTGCGGTTGAACCACAGCGTGCCGCCCTCGAAGAGAGGCTGCCCCACGTCGGCCCCGAAGCTCCAGGCCTTGCCGTTCGCGGCGAACAGGCGATTCGTCGCGGTGCCGGCCGCCGAGAACGATCCGTTCAGTGTCACGCTCGGCAAAAGGGCCGCGGTTGCGACCCCGACGTTGGCGCTCGCCGCGTGGGCCGTCGCCTCGGCCGCGAGGATGTCGGGGCGCTGGCGCAAGAGGTCGGAGGGCAGGCTCACCGGCAGGTCGCCCGGAAGCCGCAGATCCTTCAGGTCGATCGTGGGCGGGCTCCAGTCGGCCGGAACGTGGCCGACGAGCGTTGCGAGTAGATCGTCGCTCTCCGCAAGCTTCTGCTGTAGCTGCGGGATCGTCGCCTGGTAGGAGGCAAGCTGGCTTTCGAGCGACAGTACGTTCGAGTAGGGCTGAGTGCCGGAGTCGTACTGCACCCGGGCGAGCTTCACCTGCTCGCCCTGCAGCTCGATGAGCTGCCGGGTCGCATCGATTTCCGCACGGTATGCGGCCTCGGCGATAACCGTATTGACGATGTTCGAGAGCAGCGTGACGTAGGCAGCGTGCTCGGTGGCGCGCTGCACGTCGACCTGCGCCGCGAGTCCCTCGAGCTGCCGCCGCTCTCCGCCGAACACATCGAGCGCGTAGCTCGCCGAGGCGGAGAGCGTGAACAGATTGAAAAGGGTGGCGCGCGCGCTTTCTCCGAGCTGAACCAGCGAGAAACGCTCGCGCGTTGCGGCGGCGTCGGCATGGATCTGTGGGTAGAAGATGCCGTAGCCGGCCCGCAAGTCGTTCTCGCTCGCGCGCAGGCTCGCCTGCGCGGCGGCAAGGCCCGGATTGTTCGCGAGCGCTTCGCCGACGATGGACTGAAGCTGCTTGGAGTTGAAGAGCCGCCACCAGTCTCCCGCGACATCTTTACCGGGATTGAAACGCTGCGCGACACCTTCCGCGGAGGAGGTCTCCCGCGGATCTTCCCCGAAACCGTAGTGCCTCACCGCAGGAGCGGCGGGGCTGTGAAAGCTCGGCCCGACGGCGCAGCCGGCAGCGCTGCACGCGAGCGCCGCCGCGAGGCAGGGTGCGAAGAGACGCCGAGTCGGCCTCCGGCACTCGAGCTCATTGTGATTTGACGTAGACATCGACCAACTGTCCCGGATAAAGATGGAGGGTCTTCGGGTTCTGGAACCGGAAGATGACCGGCAGCACGCGCACGTCGACCAGCTCCTGGCGCTCGTTGGAGAGCTCGATCTTCGGGGAGATGTAGGGCTGCACGCGCACGAAGGTGAGCGGCACGCGATCGTTGGTGCCGCGAATGAACATCTCGGCCTGCACCTTCGGGGCGCTCGGCAGCTCGTGAACGAGGATCTCGTCGATATATGCCCGCACCTCGAGATGGCCTTGCGGCTTGCCCATGACGATGAGCGGATCGAGCCCTTGCGTGTACGAGTCGTACGCGCCCTGCGTCGAGACGTAGCTGCCCGCGGTCGCCTCAACGGCGAGCACGACGCCATCGGAAGGCGCGCGGATGGTGTACTTGGCGAGCAGCGCGGCCGCCGCCAGATAGGACTTCTGCAGCGAAGTGTAGGTCCTCTCCTGGTTCTCGATGTCGTAAATCCACGCTCCCGCTTTCGTGAGCAGGTATTGCTTGTTGACGACCTCGAGGTTGGTGGCCGCGATGCGCTCCGCGTTGATGGCGTTGTCGAGATCGTTCTTGCTGACGGACTTCGGGTCCATCTCGTAGGAGCGCTGCTCTTTCGACAGCTGATCGCGCGCGTTCTTGAGCGTCGCGCGGGCGTTGTCCACCTGGGCCGCTGACACCGCGAGAGTCTCGGTACGCGGCTCGGCCTTCAGCTCGTGCAGCATCGTGAGAGCCGCCTCGGCCTGCGCTTGCAGCTGCTCGGCCGTGGCACGCTGAACGGAATCGTCGATCCTGACGAGCGGATCGCCCTGGTGCACCGCCTGACCCTCGGAGATGAGGACCTGTGTCACCGGGCCCGGCACCTCCGGGTAGATGTTGATGTTCTCGCCCTGATCCTGATCGCTCTCGATCATGCCTTCGGAGTAGATGCCGTGCGGATAGGGGCTGGCCGTCGGATTGAAGACCGGCGGTTGGGGTTTCGCCTGCCGGCTGAAGATGAAGGCGCTCACGAGCGCGAGCGTGAGTCCGAGACCTGCGGCGATGAAGATGATCCTATTGTGCATCGAGCTCGCTCCGTTCAACGCCGGTTACCCGGCCGTCTTCCATTTTTAGGATGCGGTCGGCGAATTCGTAGATACGGCTGTCGTGTGTCACGATCACGATGCAGCGCTTGTCGGACAGCAGGTGCTCGCGGACGAACTGGACGATGGTGCGTCCGGTATCTCCGTCGAGCGAGGCGGTCGGCTCGTCGAAGATCATGATGTCGGGCCGGCTGATGATGGCGCGCGCGATCGCGACCCGCTGCTGTTCGCCGCCGCTCAGCTTGACCGGAGGAAGCCGGGCGCGGTTCTCGAGCCCCACCACTTCGAGGTCGCGCCGCGCCTCGGAGAGCGCCTCGTCCCAGTCCCGGTGCTGCAGAATGAGCGGAAGCGCGACATTCTCCGCGGTCGTCAGGCGCGGGAAGAGGTGATAGTCCTGAAACACGAAGCCGATCCTCCGCAGCCGGAACTCGGCGAGGGCGTCGGCGGCGAGGCTCCAGATGTCCGCGCCTTCGATCGTCACCGCGCCCGAATCGGGGCGCAGGATTCCGGAGATCATGCTAAGCAGGGTGGTCTTGCCGCTCCCGGAGGGGCCGACGACGTAGACCATCTCACCGAAGTTCGCCTCGAAGTTCACGTCCTTCACCGCATGGGTCCGAGCTTCACCCTCGCCGAACCACTTGTTGATGCTCGTCGCCTGGATCGCCGTCGTCATGGTCAGCCCCGGAAGATGTCGAACGGTTCGATGAGCAGGACCTTGCGGACGCCGAAGTAGCTCGAGGAGGCGGCGATGATGACGACCATCACGAAGGCGAGTCCGAGGTTGAGGAACGTGATCATCGCCGCGTAGTCGGGCAGGTGAGCGCGCGCGAGCCAGATGAGGAGTGCGCAAAGGCCGACCCCGAATCCGTATCCCGTCAGGGCGACGAAGGTCGCCTGGAAGAGAATCATCGAGACGAGCTCTCGGGACTTCGCGCCGATCGCCTTCAGCGCCCCAAAGCGGTCGATGTTCTCGAGGATGAACGTATAGAACGTTTGGCCCGAGATCGAGAGCCCGACGATGAAGCTGATGAGCGTCATGAGCAGCATGTTGGTGCCGATCCCCGTCTGATACATGTAAAACCTCGAGATCTTGCTCATGAACTCGTCCTTGGTGAGGGCGAGGTAGCCGTCTGCGGCGACGCGCTCCTTGATTGCTGCCACGTCGGCCGGCGTTTTGGGCTCGACGAGGATGTAGGAGATCGTAAACCGCGTGTTCGGGATGTATTGGAGCGCCCGGTAGTAAGTCGTATAGAGCGTCGGGACGCCGAACAGGGAGCTCGAGGAGACGCGCGCGAGTCCGACGATCTTGCCGCGATGGTCGTTCAGCTCGAACTCGGTGCCGATGTGCGGGCTCTCGAGCTTGTAGAACTCGGAATCCTCGATGGCGATGAAGGCGTTCTCCGCGAAGATGTCCTGGATATTCCCGGCGACCATCTGAGGGCTGCCGATGAGGCTCGTGTCGTCGAGTCCGACGATGTTCGCAGCCTGGTAGCTGCCGTCGCGCAGCTTGAGCAGCGCGCTGCCGGAGTACAGCGGTACCGCATATTTGACGCCCGGAAGACTGCGCACCTCATCGAGCACGTAATTGGGCAAGGGGATGGCATTTGCGACCGTCTGAACGGAAGGATCCATCACCCAGATCGAGGCGCCGATGTTGATGACCGTGGCGGACGAGCGCATCAGAATGCCGGCAAAGAGCGACGTCATTTCGATCATCAGGAAGACGGCGAAGGTGATCCCGACGAGCAGCGCCGCGAACTTCGTGCGGTCGTTGACCAGCAGCTTATAGGCGATGCGGAGGATCCCGCTCTGCAGCTCGAGAATCATTCGAAGCCCGCTCTTTCGATCGATGTCAGGCGCGAGCACGCACGAGGCTCACGATGCCGGCGATGTTGGCAGTCGCAGCGGCGGCAGACGATACGAATTTGTGCGTAGCGAGCGGCGGAAAATGCGGGCAATGTGCGGCAATCAGGGCATGTACGCATTCGGTGAGCCGGCGGGGACGGGTAGATTGCAGGATGCATGAGCCGCCGCAACCTCGAGCACCTGTTCAACCCGCGCTCCATCGCGTTGATCGGAGCCTCCGATCGGCCGCATTCCGTCGGAGCGACGGTGATGCGCAATCTTCTCGGCGCCGGATTCGCAGGTCCTGTGTGGCCGGTCAACCTGCGGCATGCGGTCGTGGCAGGCCGGCGCGCCTATTCGAGCGTGGCGGAGCTGCCGGAAGCGCCGCAGCTTGCGGTCATTTGTACGCCGGCGCCCGGTATTCCGGCGCTCATTTCAGAGCTCGGAGCGCGCGGCACCCGTGCGGCGATCGTCATCAGCGCCGGCCTCGAGGAAAGGGTCGGCGGCACGACTCTTGCGACCGCGATGCTCGAGGCCGCGCGGCCGTTCACGCTGCGCATCCTCGGCCCGAACTGCATCGGGCTGCTCGTGCCCGGCATCGGCCTCAATGCAAGCTTCGCTCACGTCGGAGCCCGCAAGGGGCCTCTCGCGTTCATCGCCCAGTCGGGTGCGCTCACGACCGCGATGCTCGACTGGGCGGATGCGCAGGGCATCGGGTTCTCCCACTTCATCTCGCTCGGCAATGCCGCCGATGTGGATTTTGGAGATCTGCTCGACCATCTCGCTCGGGACGGCGAGACTCGGGCGATTCTGCTCTACATCGAGGCGGTGACCGCCGCGCGCAAGTTCCTCTCCGCCGCGCGGACCGCTGCGCGCAACAAGCCGGTGATCGTCGTGAAGTCCGGTCGGACGAGCGCATCCGCGCTTGCGGCGCGCTCGCACAGCGGGGCGCTCGCGGGAGCGGACGCGGTCTACGATGCGGCTTTCCGGCGGGCGGGCATTTTGCGGGTGGGCGCGACGCGAGAGCTCTTCGATGCGGCGGAGATCCTCGCGCGGCTGAAGCCCTACGCGGGTCCACGACTCGCCATCGTCGGAAACGGCGGCGGTCCGGGTGTGATGGCAACCGATGCGCTCACCGGCTGCGGCGGCCACCTCGCGGAGCTCGGCGCCGAGACGCTGCGGAGACTCGATGCGGTCTTGCCGGCCTCGGGGTCCCGTGCCAATCCGCTCGATCTCGGCGGCGATGCGCGACCGGAGCGATACGTCGCGGCGCTCGGCGCGGTGCTCGAGGACCCCGAGATCGATGCCGTGCTCGTGATCCACGCGCCGACGGCGGTCGCGTCGGTGGAAGAGGTGGCTACCGCGTGTGTTCCGGTTCTTTCACGGGCTCGTCGGCCCGTCCTTGCTTGCTGGATGGGACGCGAGGGCGATGCCGCCGCGGCCTCCGTCGCGGCCGACGTGCCCGTCTATTCCACGCCGGAGGAAGCCGTCGGCGCCTTCGTGCACGTGGCGCGCTACCACGAGAGTCAGGCGCTCCTTCTTGAGGCGCCCGCGTCGATCCCGGAGTTCGTGCGTGACGTCTCGGCAGCGCGTGCAATCTTGGCTGCCGCCTCGAAGGAAGGCCGTCCCGTGCTGACCGAGCCGGAGGCCAAGGGCGTTCTTGCCGCGTATGGCGTGCCGATCGTCGAGACCCGCATCGCGGGCGGTATCTCGGAGCTCGCGGACGCGGCGCAGAGCCTCGGCTACCCGATCGTGCTGAAGATTCTCTCCCCGGATATCTCTCATAAGTCCGATGTGGGCGGCGTCGCCCTCGACATCGAGACACCGGAGGCGCTCCAGCGCGCGGCTGCCGCCATGCTCGCGAGGTGTCGCGAGCTCGCGCCGGACGCGCGCATCGAGGGCTTCACGGTCCAGCAGATGATTCGCCGCGGCGGCGCGCACGAGCTCATCGTGGGTATGACTGTCGACTCCACGTTCGGCCCGACGATCGTGTTTGGACAAGGTGGAACGGCCGTCGAGGTCATCGCAGACCGAGCCCTCGCCCTGCCGCCGCTCAACGCCATACTCGCGCGCGATCTGATCTCCCGGACTCGCGTGTCCCGTGTGCTCACCGGTTACCGCGATCGACCCGCCGCCGACCGGGCTGCGCTCGAGCAGACACTCGTGAAGCTGTCGCAGCTTGTCGCCGATCTGCCCGAAGTGGCGGAGCTCGATATCAACCCGCTGCTCGCGGACGAGCACGGCGTGCTCGCGCTCGATGCGCGCATCCGTATCGATGCGGCCGCGGCCCCTGGCACGGAGCGCTTCGCGATCCGGCCGTACCCCTGCGAGCTCGAGGAACGCGCCGACTTCGGCGGCCGCAGGATTCTGCTGCGCCCCATTCGACCGGAGGACTTCGATCAGCACCGCAGATTCCTCGGCGCGATCGCCGCAGAGGACCTTCGCGCGAGATTCTTCGCGGCCCTGCGGCAGGTGCCGCAGCGTGAGCTCGCCTACCTCACGCAGATCGACTACGACCGCGAGATGGCCTTCATCGCCGAGACTCCAGGGCAAAGCGCCGCCGCACTCGGCGAGAGCACGCGTAAGGAGACGCTGGGAGTGGCCCGGGCGTGCACCGATCCCGAGAATCTCGAGGCGGAGTTTGCGGTGCTCGTCCGCTCGGATCTGAAGGGCCGTGGCCTGGGAGCTCTGCTGCTCGATAAGCTGATTCGTTACTGTCGCGAGCGCGGCACACGGCGGATGGTCGGCCAGACGCTGAGCGCAAACGCCCGGATGCTGAAGCTTGCCTCGGCGGCGGGGTTCCGCATCGAGCAGAAAGAGGGCGGGCTCTGCGAACTGACTTGTGAACTGCGCGGTGCGGCTAGGCGTGACGTGCGCGGCACAGATATCCCTTAGGTCGCGATCGTCAGGTCGTTTCGCACGCCTACGACGCCGCCCACGCGGTGCACCGCGTTCTCCGCGGCTTCGCGCTGATATTGCCACTCGAGCGTACCCGCGAGGACGACATAGCCGCTGTCCACAAGCACTTGCACCTTCTCCCACGCCGTGGGCAGTTCGCGCTTGAGAGCAGCAACCGTCTCCCGCGCGATCTGCGGATCGGTTGCGGTGCTCCCCGGAGGCGGTCGGACGGCGAGGTCGTTCGCCATGCCGCGCACGCCCTCGACGCGCTTCGCGACTGCTTCGGCTCTGTACTTCTGGACGTCGCTTGGCACGAAGCCGGTGAGCGTTGCCACACCGTCCGTGACCTTCACGGCGATGTCAGTGTGGTCCACGTCCGGTCTCCGTTGCAGCTCCGCTTGGATGTCGCGCTCGATTTCGTGATCGGCTCTCATTGATCGATTCTCCCATATGGAGACCTGCGCACGCTGGCGTTGGGCTTTGGCCGCTGCTTGCGTACGTGATCCTCGAGCTTGCGGCGCGCGGCATCAAACGCGTCCCGCAGCGCCACGTAGGGATCCTCGTGCGCGTGATCGCGCGGTCGCACATTTCCGGTCGAGATCTCCCCGCGCGGGAGCGCGATGATGACTCGCACGCGAAAGAGCGTACCCTGATGCCGGCGATGCGACGATGACTCGACGACCACACGGCAGCTCGTGATGCGGGAGCTGAACTTCTCGAGCCGTTGAGCGAGCGCGCCGATGCGCGCCCCCATGGCAGCCGAAGGCTCGATGTTGCGGAACGTGATCTGCAGCGGCACCTTCACTGGGTGCTTCCCGTTCCGGACAGTTGCGGTGGGGCCGCGCGAACCAACAGCACGGGCACAGGGCTATGTCTCACGATGTATTCCGCATCGCTGCCCATCAGCATCCGGCGCAGGCCGCGGCGGCCGTGAGTGCCGCAGACGATCAGTGACGCCGGCCAGGATATGGCTTCCTTCACGACGATCTCCCCCGCATCAGTGCCGATCGCCTCGATCAGGCGGGAGTCGACATCGACACCCTCGTCGCGAGCGTCGGCAATGGCCTCGTGAATGAGGCTCTCGCCCGTGCCACGCAGTTCGTCGACGAGGTGCTGAAGCACAGTGAGATCGACCGCTGGGGAGACCCACGGCGCCTTGTTGATGACGTGCACCAGGAGCATACGGCTGCCGAGACTGCGAGCGAGGCGGGTCGCTTCGGCGAGTCCCATGCGGGCGGCGTCGCTACCGTCGATCGCCACAAGAATGTTGGGGTACATCGGGATTCCGCGTCGCCGTTGGAGAAGTCGGTTTGGCCCGTGCCACTATCTAAACCGACAGCTTGCATGCCGGGAATACGCAGATGCCGCAACGATTCCTGCATCGTTCCGGGATACAGGCCCGGAACGCGCAGCTGGGATCACGAGTGCCGGTCACGTCCGGCGCGGGCACTAACCGCTGGCAGTTCCACGCCGCGCAGCTTCGATGGCGGCGATGTCGATCTTCTTCATTTTCATCATGGCCTCGAACGCACGCTTGGCAGCCGCCCGATCGGGATCGGTGACTGCGTCCCGCAACATCCGTGGGGTGATCTGCCAGGACAAGCCCCATCTGTCCTTGCACCATCCGCACGCATTCTCGGTGCCGCCGTTGTTGACGATCGCGTTCCAGTAGCGATCCGTCTCGGCCTGATTGTCAGTGACGATCTGAAATGAAAAGGCTTCGGAGTGCTTGAAGACCGGGCCGCCATTGAGGCCGAGGCAGCGCACCCCCAGTACCGTAAACTCGACCGTGAGCACCTGTCCTTGTTTGCCGCTCGGGTAGTCGCCCGGGGCGCGGTGCACCGCCGTCACGGCGCTGTCCGGAAAGGTCTGAGCGTAGAACTTCGCAGCGTCCTCCGCCGCACCGTCATACCAAAGGCAAATCACGTTTTTGGCCATCGTTCGTCTCCGTTCACGGCACTACGCCCAACTGTACTCCATCGCCGCCCCACCACACGTCCGACGGCGCCGAACCGGGCCGTACGCGGTGGATGCCCGTACTCGCGGCCGAGATTACCGAAACGAGGCTAAGCACACAGATCCAAAAGACCTGTTCCCACGGTCGCGATGAGATGCTGAAATGTTCCCGGCACGCTGCGGGCATCGACGCCGCTCGCGTGACTGCAGCGCGATGTATAGGCCACCGAGTAGGCGAACGCTGCGCTGCACAGCGTGCGCTCTGCCGGTGTGAATTCTCTGTCCGCGGCAGCTTGATAGTCGGCAACGAATGCTCTCGCCTCCTCGAGGGTCGGCGCCTGCGCCACGTCCTCGCGGCTCCAATCGGCGCAGAACATGTGGGCCGTGATGCCTACGAGCGTGGGTTCCCGGTCCGGACGATTTCCTGGAGTCGCTCAAACGACCAATCGGGCTGATGTGCCTTGATGACGATCTCTCGGCCGTCGAGCAACCGCAGGCCCGTTACGGCGCCGACGCTCGAGCGGTAGAACAAGGTCTGAGCGGGAGCGCACTTCAGCTCGCGGCTGCAGAACTCGTCCAGGGCACGCATGATGTACCGGGCATCAGCCGTGCCGTGGATTGCGAGTTCTACGTGAGCAATCTCCCACTCGGCGAGGTGTGCAGCGATCGGCGCAAGAGTTCGCTGATCCGCGTGCATCAATTTGCGAGCCTGGACACGGGTTTCCCGATACCCTTCGCCAAGTCGATATCCGGCTTGCCGGCACCCCGCAATCCTGCTCCGGCCGCAAGAGCTACCGCCGCCGCTGCATGCTGCACTCGCACTTCCGCCACGTTCCGCTCCGCTCGATGCCGAGCATACAGCCACACTGCGCTGCTATACTTCTGAAAACGCAAAGGGGGGGCCTATGCTGCGTCGAGCTGCCGGCATTCTCGCGATCGTTTCCCTCGGCGCCATCGCGGCGCTCGCCGGTGCGCAGGCACCGAGCGGACGCTCGAGACCCCGTGGCGCGAACGCACTCGAAAGGGCGGAGCGCCCGGCGATCTTGCGGCCGGGACTGTTCTTTAAAGAGGAGTGGAAGCAGACGGCGCAGGGAGGCGAGCACCCGGTCACTGCCGAGTCGAACAGTGATCCTCGCCTGGAGCTCAAACTATATGTTCCCGCAGGCCAGATTCTGCTCACGGGCAGCGCTGGCGACGAGAACGTTCCGATACACGTTTGGACGGGGCTTTGCAGCACGCCGTGTGCGGTCGCTTTTCGCGACAAGAGCCGTTTCGCCGATCTGAGCGGCCTCGCTCGCATCCGATTGAACACCAAGATGTCCGGATTCCATCAGGTACGTCCGATCGTGAAGCTCGCCGACGGCACCTGGTGGATCGGTGACCTCGCTACCGGCACGACGCGCGATTGGCTCGTGAGTGAGATCTCGTACGCCGACTTGCACTGGCTCAAGCTCGATATCAAGCGGGTAGTCACCGTCGGGAATCTGGTCGACAAGCTCGATCTCACGAAGGTCGATGAGATCGGCTTCGCCGACTTGACGCCCGGCAGCGGGCACGGTCCGGGCGGCTGGTCCGACGTGGCGCAGATCGAAGTCTACGGGCGCTCCGTACCCAGGGCGGGGGCAAAGACGGAGTAGAGCCGGACGCTCGAGGGATCTCGGCGGCGATCCCATCATGAAGGGGAAGCGGATGAACCGCCCTGCAATGAGTTTCGCGGCGACGCGCGTGTGCCCAGCGATGAGGGTCGCGATGCGCGTGTACGCGATGATGTGTGTCGCGACGTGCGTGTGGGCGATGATGAGCGTCGCGACGATCGCGCGGGGGGATTCGGCCTCCGGATTCCGGAACGCTTCGCTGCCACCCGGCGAGCGCGCGAGCGACCTCGTGGCGCACATGACTCTCGAGGAAAAGGCGGCACAACTCGGACATACCGCGCCCGCCATCCCCCGGCTCGGAGTTCCTGAATACAACTGGTGGAACGAGGGTCTGCACGGCGTCGCGCGCGCCGGCATCGCGACCGTGTTTCCTCAAGCGATCGGCATGGCGTCGACCTGGGACGTGCCGCTCATGCATCAGGCCGCAAGCGTCATCAGCACGGAGTTTCGCGCGAAGCACGCCGCGACCGTCCGGCCCGACGGCGGCTCGACGTGGTATCACGGCCTGACCGTGTGGTCTCCGAACATCAACATCTTTCGCGACCCGCGCTGGGGCCGCGGACAGGAGACCTACGGAGAGGATCCCTATCTTACCGGCCGCATGGCCGTCGCGTTCATCACGGGGCTGCAAGGCGACGATCCGCACTTCTTCAAGACGATCGCGACCGCCAAGCACTTTGCCGTCCACAGCGGTCCGGAATCGACTCGCCATCGCATCGACGTGCGGATATCTCGCCATGACCTGGAGGATACGTATCTGCCGGCATTTCGAGCGGCGGTCACTGAGGCCAAGGTGCAGTCGGTGATGTGCGCGTATAACGCCCTGGACGGTGCACCGGCGTGCGCCAATGACATGCTGCTCCGGCAGCACTTGCGCCGCGACTGGGGTTTCAACGGCTACGTCGTGTCGGACTGCGGTGCCGCCGCCGACATCTACCTTCCACCGGGCGAGGGCCACCACTACGCGCCGACCCCGGAAGTTGCCGTCGCCGACGCATTGAAGGCCGGCATGGATCTCATCTGCGGCGACTACCGCAACAGCTGGAATACGGAGAAGGATGCGATCGTGGCAGCGGTCCGTCACGGGCTACTGCCGGAGTCGGTGCTCGATCGGTCGCTGCGCCGCCTGTTCGAAGCGCGCTTGAGGCTCGGCATGTTCGACCCGCCGGCGGCCAATCCGTACTCGCGCATCTCCGCGTCCGACAATGACACTCCAGCGCACCGCGATGTGGCACGGCGCATGGCGGAGGAATCGCTGGTGCTGCTGAAGAACGCGGACCATCTGCTGCCGCTGCGCCGGACACCCCGCTCCATCGTCGTGGTCGGTCCAAACGCGGACAGCGTCGATGCCCTGGTCGGCAACTACAACGGCACACCGTCTCATCCGGTCACCGTCCTGGCCGGCATTCGTGCCCGCTTTCCGCAATCGACCGTCACCTACGTGAAAGGCAGCGGGCTGATCGATGCCGGACCGGCAGGAGAGGATCCGGTCGCGGCCGCACGGCGCGCCGACTTGGTTGTGATCGTGGACGGTCTCTCGCCGCGCATCGAGGGCGAGGAGATGAAGCTCAATGCGCCCGGCTTCTCAGGCGGCGATCGTACCAGCCTCGATCTACCGGCTCCGCAGAAGACCGTTCTCGAGCAGATCGCGGCGCTCGGCAAACCGACGGTGCTGGTTCTCATGAACGGCAGTGCCCTCGGCATCAACTGGGCCGATCAGCACGTTCCCGCCATCATCGAAGCCTGGTATCCCGGCGAGGAAGGCGGGACCGCCGTTGCAGGGCTGCTCGCGGGGGACTTCAGTCCCGCGGGCCGGCTTCCCGTGACGTTCTACCGGTCGGTCGATCAGCTGCCGCCGTTCGACGACTACTCCATGGCGAATCGGACCTACCGCTATTTCAAAGGCGATCCGTTGTACCCGTTCGGGTACGGATTGAGCTACACGCGCTTCCGGTACGCGAATCCACGCATCAGTCGATCCGGTGTCGGCTCAGGCGAGGAAGTCGAGATCTCGGCCGATGTCACGAACACAGGAGCCATGGCCGGGGACGAAGTCGTACAACTCTACGTTACTCACCCCGGGGTCGGCGGCGCTCCGCTCCGCGCACTGAAGGGCTTCTCGCGCATTCATCTCGCACGTGGTGAACGGAAGACGGTCCGGTTCAGACTATCGAGCCGCGATCTCAGTGTCGTGGATGAATCGGGAACGCGCCGCATCGTTCCCGGCAGGGTCCGTGTATGGATTGGCGGCGGGCAACCGCAGAGCCGCCCCGGCCTGCCACGCGCAGCCGGAGCACAGACGCAGTTCTCGATCACGCGCGCAGCCGTCTTGCCCGATTGAGCTCGGTTGAAGCCCATTCCTGCGGCACATGCCGCGCTCCCGGCCGATCTCCGGCAGCGGGTATTCCTGCGGAGCCATTCGGTGCCGTGGCATACTGGAGAGTGGGTAGCCTCGCATGAGCGAGGGGTTTGCACACAAACGGGAGACCACCCCATGGCGTTCCTTGAATTCTCGGGGTTCAAAGGAGGGACGTTCCGACGCGCGGCGTTCGCCTTGTTGGCGGCTGCGCTGACCGTGTCGGCTGCGCCGGCGCTCGCGGAATATCCGGTGACCACGCTCGCGACGCTGCTCGATCGAGCGCAGATCGAGGATCTGCTCGTCAATTACTACGAGAACTTCGGCGTGACCGACGATAATTTCGCGACGTACTATGTCGGCGATGGCGTGCTCGACGTGAACGGTCTCGTGGCCCGCGGCAGAGAGCAGATCGAGGACCTGTACAAAAAGACTGCGGAGGGAACGCCGAAGCGGCCCGGCAGGTTCCATATGCTCCTCACGAATCCCAGGGTCGTCATCCACGGCGATTCCGCAACGGCGGACGTCGTGTGGACAGGCATCATCTCGGAGACTCCCGTATCGACGCCCCGTTTCGTCGAGCAAGGCCGCGAGCACGATGAGCTCGTCAAACGGAACGGCCGCTGGTACTTCAAGCATCGCATCATCACGAGCGATGGCGGGATGCCGGCGATGTTCGAGAAGTCGTACCAGAAGCGATAGCGGGGAGCATCGATGCGCGATCCGACCGCACGTCATCGAGTGACGCCCGGCGCCCTCGCGCTCGGCATCGGAGCGTTCGGCCTCGCAATGCTCGGCCTCGCAATGCAGGTGTCCGCTGCCGTGGGCACTGGGCCCGCGGCGCCGGCTTCGCGGGCCGTTCCCAAAGCCTCGTCCGAGCGCAATGCCACCGAGCTCGGATTTGCCGTCTTTCAGCAGCATTGTGTCGGCTGTCACGGCAACAAGGCGTACGCGCGCGCGCCCAGCCCGGCAGCGTTGCGAGCGATGACTCCGGAGCGCATCTACACGGCGCTCACCACCGGGATGATGAAGTCGGTCGGCGACACTCTGAGCGATCAGGATCGGCGCCGGGTGGCGGAGTCGCTCGCCGGCCAGCTGCTCGGGTCCGCGCGATCGGGCGATGCGAGCACCATGCCCAATCGCTGCCGGCGCAATCCGCCGCTGCGCGGGATCTCCGGGGCGGGATGGAACGGCTGGGGGAATGGGCTCGCCAACTGGCGCTTTCAGAATGCCCGGGGCGCCGGGTTGACTGCGGCGTCGGTCGGACGGCTGGAGCTCAAGTGGGCATTCGGCTATCCGGGCGGCACGTCGGCGTTTGGACAGCCCACGGTCGTCGCCGGCCGAGTCTTTGTCGGCACCGACACGGGCTATATCTATTCGCTCGATTCCCGAACCGGATGCATCTACTGGTCGTACCGCACGCGCGCGGGCGTACGCAACGCGATGACCATTGGGCCGATCGACACGCAAGGACACAGGTCGTATGCGGTCTTCTTCGGCGACCTCAAGTCCAATGCGTACGCGATCGATGCGCGGACGGGACGGCAACTCTGGGTCGCCCATGTGGACGATAACTTCGCCACCCGGGTCACGGCCGCGCCCGCGCTGTACCGAGGGCGTCTGTACGTGCCCGTTTCCGGGTGGGAAGGCTTCTCTGCGAAGGTGCTCGATTACCCCTGCTGCACGGAGGTCGGCAGTGTAGTCGCACTTGATGCGAACACCGGGAAAATGCTCTGGAAGCACTACAGCATCGCGGAGCGTCCTCATCCGACGCACAAGAACTCCCGCGGAATTCAGTTGTGGGCGCCTGCGGGGGTGCCGATCTGGAATACCCCGACCATCGATGCGCGGCACCGGGCGCTCTACGTGGGCACCGGCGATGCTTCGACGTACCCGGCGCCGACAACGTCCGATGCGATCCTGGCGCTGGACTTGAATACGGGACACTTGCTCTGGTCGAGACAGATCTACGCGAACGACTCCTTCATCGTCGGGTGCGCCGGCAAGGGCTTCACCGAGAATTGCCCGAAGGTCATCGGCCCGGATTGGGACATTCCGATGTCGCCGATGCTCACGCGCCTCGACGGCGGAGCGATGACCGCCATCATCTTCGGCACCAAGCCGGGCGACATTCTCGCGCTTGATCCAAACAAACGGGGCAAGCTGCTCTGGCGGGTGAACATCGCCCGCGACCTGGTTGAGACGCCGTCCGCCGGAGGTCGCGCCCGGAGCGGCCGCAGCAATCTCGGACCGCTCTGGGGTGGCGCACTCGACGGGCAGAACGCCTATTTCGGCCTCAATGCCGGCGGGGTGGTGGCTCTCAGCATCTCGGACGGCCATCGTATCTGGTACACGCCTCTCGACACCAAGGCGAACCGCGGCGTGACGTATTCCGCCGCCACGACCGCCATTCCCGGTGTCGTGTTCGTCGGCGGCTCCGACGGCCGGTTGTGGGCATTGTCGAGCGCAGACGGTCATCCGCTGTGGTCGTACCAGACGGCTCGAGCGTTCAGCACGGTCAATGCCGTTCCGGCCCATGGCGGCTCGATCGAAGCGCCCGGGCCGACGGTGGCCGATGGAATGCTCTTCGTCGGCTCCGGGTATGGAGTGGTCACCGGTATACCCGGCAACGTCCTGCTCGCCTTCTCGGCGCACTGAGTCCGGCCGGATGCCGGGGCCGCGACGGCTTCGGCGATTCAATCCGCTCGCGATGCGGTGAGCAAGCGATGAAGTTCATCACTGCCCTTCTCGCTGCTTTCTGGGCCGCGGTTCTGCTGGCGCCGTTCGCCAGACCGAGTGCGGCACCCGCGGCCACGCACTGGGTCGGAAGCTGGGCCGCTTCACAGCAGATTCCGGAGCCGCGCAATGCTCTGCCGGCCGCGGTATTCCGCGACGCCACCCTGCGCCAGATCGTGCCTCTCTCACTCGGCGGCCACGTGCTTCGCGTGCATCTCTCCAATGCTTTTGGGACCGCGCCGCTTCACATCGCCGCAGCCCACATCGCGCGCGCCATCGCCCCGGGCTCATCCGCCATCGACGCCGCCACGGACACGGCTCTGACTTTCGGCGGCCGGCTGGATGTGGTCATTCCCGAGGGTACGGAATATGTCTCCGATCCCGTGCGCTTTGCGGCTGCTGACGATTCGAGCCTTGCGATCTCGCTCTATCTGGACGACGCGCCGCAGGGAGAGACGAGCCATCCCGGCTCGCGGGCGACGTCGTACCTGGCGCACGGCGATGTGGTGTCCTCGCCGGACTTGCCGCGCGCCACGACTTTCGATCATTGGTTTCAGATCGCCGAGGTCGATGTGAAGGCGCCGCGGGACGCCGCTGCCGTCGTGATCCTCGGCGACTCCATCGCGGACGGACACGCATCCACTACCAACGGAAACGATCGATGGAGCGACGATCTGGCGCGGCGCATCCGTGCTGCGGGGCTCGAGCTCGGAGTGCTCAATCACGGCATCGGCGGCAATCGCCTGCTGCAGGATGGCCTTGGCCCCAATGCGCTCGCGCGCTTCGACCGCGACGTACTGGCGCAGTCGGGAGTGCGCTACCTCATCGTGCACGAAGGGATCAACGACATCGGTACGTTCGATCCGCAGGGCAAGCTGTCCCGAGGCGCACACGAGGCTCTTGTGCAAGCCGTCGAAGGAGCCTTGGAGCAGATTATCGTGCGGGCCCACGCGGCCGGCATCGCCGTCTACGGCGGCACGCTGACTCCATTCGTCGGGTCATCCTATTACCGCCCCAAGCCGATCAGCGAGGCCGATCGCGAGGCGATCAATCGCTGGATCCGCCAGCCGGGGCATTTCGATGCCGTGATCGACTTCGACGCGGTGATGCGCGATCCCGCGCGCCCGGACCGTCTGCGGCCGAGCCTCGACAGTGGCGATCACCTGCATCCCTCGCCGGCCGGCTATCGCGCCATGGCGGATGCCGTCCCGCTATCGCTGCTCGTTTCGCGGCCGCCGGCTCTCGTCATGCGAATCACCCAGACCACGGCGATCGCGAGCGCGACACCATTCGCGATGATCTGCCAATCGAGCGCGCCGGCAAGCTTCGGCAGGAATCTCACCGCGAGGAGGAGGGCAACCGCGCCGGTGGTGCGATACAGGGGTACCTTGCGGGCGGCAGCGCGAGGCAGTCGGATATCGGATCGGAACGCAGCCGAGCGCGCCGCCAGGCGCCAACTTCGGTCCGCATTGGTCAGCGCGTCGAGCTCGGCCTGGAGAGCGGGCGAGCTTGCGAGTGCGCTCTCGACCTCGCGAGCGCGAGCAGGACTCAGTTCGCCGTCGAGATAGGCCGAGAGCTCGGCCGGATCGATGGGATTCATGTCTCGTCCTGTGTCAATCGTGCCTGCAACGCCTTTCGCGCCAGATACAAGCGCGACATGACGGTGCCGAGTGGAATGCCCAAGCTTTCCGCGAGCTCGCGGTAGCTGAGGTCCGCGAAGTACCGCAGCTGCAGAATCTCCCGATGATGCTCCGGCAACCGGCTCATCGCCAGGCTCAGCTGCTCCCAGTCCCGGGCGTCGGGTGGAGAGTCTGCGGGGACGTCGAGATTCTCCAGGTTTTCGGTTTGGGCCGACCGCGATCGCCGGACCATGTCGATGCAGCAGTTCCGCAGGATGGCGAACCACCATCCTTTGAACGGCCGCCCCACGTCGAAGGTATCCATCCGTTCCAGGCCTCGCATCGCGGCCTGCTGGACGGCATCCGCTGCATCGTCCCGATTGCGCAGAATCGAGCGCGCGTAGCCCGCCGCCTGAGGCAGCAAGGGCTCTAGCAGGAGCGCGTACTGCTCTTCGGACACCACGAGCTAGCCGAGTTTTTGCAGTAAGTGCAGCAACTGCAGCAGCTTGTCGTGGAACACGACGAGCAAGAAAATCACGGTCAGGATATGTACTACGGCGATTGCGAGGGCGATCCGACCCCGGCGGATGAGATCGGCCGCAGGCGCTGCCCCCTGCAGCGCAAGCAACGCGAGCACGCCAGCGAGGATGGACTTCTCCATTCCCAGCAGATTGACGAACGCCACGACGCTCAGAGCCAGGGCTCCCGTTGCGAGACCCATGCGGCGACCCCGCTGGTACGCGGCATAAATGGGATCCGTCTGGGGCATAGTCGACATGAGCGTCCACCTCTCCTATCACTCCTGCACCTGGTATACGGATGACGTGGACGATTTATTCATCCGCGACCCGGACCGTGACCGGCGGCGGCGGGGTGGACGGGAGGCGCCTTATTCGGCTCGAGAGATGCTCTGCGCAAAGTACCAGCGATGTCCGTAGGGATCCTCGACCGCGTACCGGCGGTCTCCATAAGGTTGGTCCGCCGGTCTCTCCAGGACGGCCGCGCCCGCCGCCACGGCGCGCTCGAAGTGCGCGTCCAGGTCCTCGATGCGGACGTACAGCTGCGCGAGTCTCTTCGGGACCCGGTTTTGCGGCGCCGGGCAGCCCATCATCACGAGCCCATCATCGCCGAGCGTCATCTCCGCGTGCACGGGTGCACCGTCGGGCCCTGCCTCCCGATGGCGCTCGCGCAAGCCGAAGGCTTTGGTGAGCCAATCCAAAGCCGCTCCCAGGTCGTCGTAGTAGAGGTAAGGGGTGATGCGGGGGGTCGAGTAGGGCATGGGGGTCATCCTCGGTTGAGCGCCAAGCATCATCGCCCAGCCGGGAGGCCGGCGGATTGTAGAAAATTGACCGGACGACCTCAGTCGCCCGCGCGAACGTGATTCGGGTTTGCCGTTCGATGCCGCACGTAAGCGGATGGATTGATTCCGGCGAAGGCCCGGAAGTCGTGGATGAAATGAGCCTGATCGAAATATCCGCATCCGAGCGCGGTGTCGGCCCAGTCGACATCGCCTGCGCGTCCGATCGCGTCGATCGCGCGCCGAAAGCGCGAGATGCGGCAGAAGAGCTTCGGGGGCACGCCGACCTGGTCACGGAATAGGGCGATGAAGCGCCGCGCGCCCAAGCCGGTTTGATCCACGACCGTGGCGATCCTCGGTACGTTCGCCGAGCCCTCGAATCGCCGGACGGAGTGGGCGACCGCCGGATGCGGTTCCGCCGCCCCACCCAATCGGCCTATCAGAAACCGCTCGAGAACGCCGAGTCGTAGCGGCGCGTCGCCCGCTTCGAGCAGCTGTTCGCGCAGAAGCTGCGCGTCGCGTCCCCAGATCGCATCGAGCGGAACGCTCAAGTCCTGGAGCTCGCCCGCCGGCATCTTGAAGAATGGGAATCCGCCGCCCGGCCGGAAGCGGACACCGACGACGCTCAGCGGGCGCGAGGTGTCGAGGACAGTGGGGGCGGACTGTACGCCAGAGACGACATCGCTCATCCGCCGGGAATCATTGAGGCTGACGACGAGATCCATGCGGCCTGTTGGAAGGATCCGTTCCGACGCATGGGGCTGGATGTAATCTTCCGAAAGCCACAGGAAGTCCACGAACTTCGCGAGTGGCGGGCAGGGTGCGCGATGAGCATGCGCCATGCGGGCGAGTGTACGGGTAGGTCCTCCAGCTCGCAAACGCCGGTGACTATGCCTGGACGGAATCGTGCTGCTTGATGAGCTTTGCCGGCGCGACGAATCGCCACGCGCGCTCGGTCACATCCGTCAGCAAGTCTCGAGAGGCTTTCTCGATTCGCACGAGGATCCACGGATAGTTGAGGTAATGGTCTGTCACGAAGAACACATCCGACCGCGCCTGGAGCAGGATCTGCCGATCAAGAAAGTCGCTCCGGATGGCGAGCGCGCCCTCGGCTTCCGTGCGCCAGCGCGACAGAAGCTTTCCGCAGACTCTGACCGATGGCGTGTTCCAAACTTTGATGGCGCGATGCCACGCCGAGCCGGGGCGAGGAGAAGCCTCCGTGCCCGGCAAGGCGAGAGCGATCTTGAGATAGCGCTCGTAGCTCCTCGCCAACGCCGCCGGCATTGCGCCGCCGTCGCGTGTCGCGCGCTTGCTTGTGGACCGCATGGCGCGCGGCGAAGGATTCAAGGGGGCCAGTCGTTGCCGGCGGCCGCTCAATCTGCCGGCTCGATCCTGAGCAGCGCACCATCGTCCTCGTCCGTTACGACGTAGAGCAAGCCGTCGTATCCTTGGCGGACATCGCGCATGCGCAGATGCAGCTGCGTGAAGAGCATCTCACGACGCAGCTCGCCCATGCTCGCATTCAGTACGACGCGCTCCAGCCCACCGGTGCCTGGAATCTCGCCCCAGCGGGCGCTCGTCACGAACAGATTATTCTTCCAGGCCGGAAAGCGATTGCCTGTATAGACGACAAGATTGCCCGGAGCGATCGACGGAGTCCAGACGATGAGCGGAGGCTCGGTTCCCGGCGTGACCGGCAGGTTTGAAATGACCGACCCGTCGTAGTTGCGCCCGAAGCTGACGCTCGGCCAGCCGTAGTTGCGCCCGGGGAGGATCACATTGATCTTATCGCCGCCGTTCGGGCCTTCCTCGGTGTCGAGCACCGCGCCGTTCAAGGGATCCACGATCAGACCGAGCTGGTCTCGATGTCCGTAGGAGAAGATCTCGGGCCGGGCGCCGGCACGTCCGACGAAGGGATTGCCGAGCGGGACCGTACCGTCGTCGCGCAGGCGGAGCACCTTCCCGTAGACGCTGTTGAGATGCTGGGCGCTGTCGTCGAAGGGCGCACCCGTCGTGATGTAGACCATCCCGTTTCGATCGAAAGCAATGCGCGAGCCGCCGGCGTATCCGGATTCCCGCGCGGAGAACACTGTCTTGACGTGCGTGAGCGTGTGCCCCGAGAGCGTGCCGCGCATCAGCGTCACGATGCCCTGCCTGGACGCGGGCCGATTTCCGACCGCCGGCGCCAGCTTCCCGGGCTCGTTGAACGTGAAATACACGAGATGGTTCTGCGCGAACTGCGGATGCAGGGCCACGTCCTGCAGCCCGCCGTTACGGAAGGCGGGCACGACCGGCGGAATGCCCGCGATGGGAGCCGGATCGAGAGCGGCGGACTTGCCGTCTTTGCCCGTCACCTCGTGGACGATTCGCAGTGCCCGGCTGCGCTCGGATACCAGTGCATCGCCATTCGGCAGCAATGCGAGACCGAAGGGATGCTTGAGGCCCGTGACGACGACGACCACGCGAACCTTGTGCTGCTCCGCCGTATCGAAGACGTAGGAGCTCTGGGTCAGCGCGACGGGTGCGAAGCCCATTTTCGGCTGCTGAGCGCGGGCTCCGCTCGGCCACCACACGGCCGCCGCTGCGGCGAGACTCACCGATATGGATACGATCCCCTGCGCGCGCGGCATGGCCATCCCCCGGCTGTTCGTATTCTGGCCGCTATCTTATCTCACTCGTGGCCGTGGCACCGTGCGCCGTTCGATGTGGATCGATCTCCGGCCGGGACATTAACTAAGGCCGCGAGTCACTCCGAATCGGCGTCACCTCGAACCGATAGGGACGCGGTCCAGCGGAGGGGTGATCCGGGCTACTCACCTCGAGATCTGCAACATGACAGACTCGGCCGCGCCGGCGCGCGGCACCAGCGCCACGCTCAATGCCCCCAGGACTATGGCAGCCACACTCGATGCCGCGGCCATCGGCACCCAGCGTACACCTCGCGTCGATTTCTGCGACGACCTGTCCCTCCAGGCATACGGTGAGTTTCACCGTCCGCTCCGACGACGCTTGGACGTGGTGTGCGCTGCGATGATCTCGGAAAGGGAAACGTGTGGCGGCCCACGACCGGCGGGCTTGCGGCCGTTCCAGGGAGCAACGCCAGTCCGTAGCCGCACGCCGAGAAAGCCCAAGGCGCGCAGCACC
>JASHTA010000056.1 GCA_030040795.1 Gammaproteobacteria bacterium
TTCCGCGCTCGTGCGTCGCGGAGGTCATCGGATTTCAAGCGCCGTCGCAAATGACGGGCGCGCCGCCCTGGTACATCGGGACGCTGTCGTGGAACGGCCGGCAGGTACCCCTCGTCTCCTTCGAGGGCGCCTGTGGCCAGAACATCCCTCCGGCCTCCGGCCGCTCACGCGTCGTGGTCTTCCACTGCATCGGTACGCGCGTCGAGGCAGGCTACTTCGGGATCGTCTCGCAAGGCTTTCCGCAGCTCGTACGCGTCAGCTCCGATGTGGTGCGGCCCGACAACTCGCGCATGTTCTCCGAGCGCTCGCCCGTCATCTGCCAGATCCGCATGGTGAACGAGACGCCGTGGGTCCCCGATCTCGATCGGCTGGAGGACATGATCGCCGACGAGACGCGCGCCGCGTAGGCGATTCAGCCGGGCTTACGCGCGCGCACCTGCAGGCGCACCATGGGCACGTGCACCACGCCACCCGCGTCCGGCGGATGCGCAGCGAGGTATCGATCGGCCGCTTCCTCGATGAATTGAGCACGCTCCGCGACGGCTACGGGAGCGGTGTAGGGATGCCACGCCGTGCGAATCCATCCGATGAGCGCGGTGCGATCCGCGTGCACCATGTCCTTGGGAATCAGTCGGGACTCGAGTACCTCGAAGCCCGCTTCCTCGAGCCGGCGCTTGAAGTCCTCAGGCCGGTGAAACGCGTAGGGGGATTTGAAATTCTCGAATGCGCCGGCCCACCGCGGGCGGCGCGCAACCTCCTCCACGGCGGCAATCATCGTTGCACAATTGCCATGGCCACCCATCTGCGCGACGAGGCGGCCGCGGGGCTGCAGCGCGCGCGCAATGCCGGCGATGGCAGGCCGGGGCTCGGTCACCCAGTGCAGCGTCGCGCTGGAGTACACGAGCGAGAATTCCGAGTCGAACGGCAGCGCAGCCGCATCCGCCGGCATGAACGTCAGATTGCGCCAGCGATCGCTCGCAAATGCCGCTCGGGCGTAACGGATCATGTCGGTCGAGGAGTCCACTCCGACGACGCGTCCTCGGGGCACGCGCTCGGCGATGGCAGCCGTCATCCGTCCGTCGCCGCTGCCGATGTCGAGCACGCAATCGTCCGCCTGCAGGTCGAGAGAGGCGAGCAGCTCGCGGGCCCAGACCTCCTGGCCTCCCGAGTGGCGTGCGTAGTCCTCGGCGTCCCATCGGTACGTCATTCAAATATCTCCCAGATGCTGCTGGATCGCCGCGAGCGCGGCGATCGCGGCAGTCTCCGTGCGCAGCACGCGTGGGCCTAAATTGAGCGCACGAAATCCCGCATCGATCGCGGCCTGCTGCTCCGACTCCGAGAGTCCCCCTTCGGGGCCGATCAGCACGATCAGAGCGGCGCCGCCCGCTTTGCGGCTACCGGCGGGCTTCAGGTCGCGGACTTTCAAACTGCAGGCCGGCGAGAGAACGAGCCGCGTCGCGCCGGGCTCGAGCGATGAGAAGAATGCCGCGAGCCGCGTCGGCGCCGCGATCTCGGGCACGGAGTTGCGTCCGCACTGCTCGCACGCAGCGATCGCGATGCCGCGCCAGTGCCGCCGCTTGGAGTCGGCCTGCTTCGCATCGAGGCGCACGACGGTGCGCTCCGTGAGGAGGGGCGCGATTTGCCGAACTCCGAGCTCCGTCGCCTTCTGCACGACGAGATCCATGCGCTCGCCGCGAGAGATGCCTTGCGCAAGGGTTACCGCGAGAGGCGATTCCCGGTCGGCGGCGTGGTGCGCCCCGATCGCGACCAGCACGGCGTCCCCGCGCAGAGCCTCGATGCGGGCTTCGTACTCGCCGCCGAGCCCGTCGAACACCGTGAGATCGTCATTCGGCCGGAGCCGCAATACCCTTCTTACGTGATTGGCCGCCGTGCCGCGCAGGGTCACGCGCGAGTCCGGAGCGAGCGGCTCATCGATGTGGACTCGAGTCAGGCGCATGTCCGTCGGTCGTGTACGGGTGAGACGCGCGGATCAGGCGCGTGTTGCCTGCTCGATACCTTCCCGCGCGACGTCAACCATGAAATCGATCTCCTCGGGTGTGATCACGTACGGTGGCATGAAGTAGACCACGTTGCCGATGGGCCGCAGCAGGGCGCCTCGCTCGAGCCCGTGGCGGTACACGATGAGTCCGCGTCGCTCCTGCCAGGGATAGGGCTCGCGGGTCGCCTTGTCGCGCGCCAGCTCGACTGCGGCGATCATCCCACACTGGCGTACTTCGGCGACGTGAGGATGGTCGGCGAGCGCCCGCACGCGCTCTCCCAGGTGGACGGCGAGCTCTCGATTGCGCTCGATCACCCGGTCTTCGCGAAAGATGCCGAGAGTTGCGCGCGCGGCCGCGCAGGCGAGCGCATTTCCCGTGTAGCTGTGCGAGTGCAGGAAGGCATTGAGGCGCGTGTACTCGTCGTAGAACGCCGCAAAGAGAGGCTCCGGCGTCATCACGACCGACAGCGGAAGGTAGCCTCCCGTGAGCCCTTTCGACAGGCACATCAGGTCCGGCCGGATGCCGGCCTGCTCGCAGGCGAACATCGTGCCGGTGCGGCCGAATCCGACCGCGATCTCGTCAGCGATCAGGTGCACCTCGTGGCGGTCGCAAGCCTCGCGCAGCATCGCGAGATAGACCGGGTCGTACATGCGCATGCCGCCCGCACACTGTACGAGCGGCTCGACAATGACGGCGGCGACCTCGTGCGCGTGGCGCGCGAGCGCGCTCTCCATGTCCGCGAATTTGCGGCGCGAGTGATCGGCCCAGGACTCGCCTGGCTCGCGATCGAAGCAGTCGGGTGAGGGGACGGTGATGACATCCATGAGCAGTGGGCGGTAGACCGATTTGTAGAGCTCGACGTTCCCCACGGCGAGCGCGCCGAGCGTCTCCCCGTGATAGCTGTTCGACAGCGTGACGAAGCGCCGCTTCTGCGCCCGTCCGACGTTACGCCAGTAGTGAAAGCTCATTTTTACCGCGACCTCCACGGCCGCGGAACCGTTATCGGCGTAGAAGCAGCGCGTCAGACCTTGCGGCGCAAGCGAGGTGAGCGCCTCGCTGAGCTCGATGATCGCCTCGTGCGTGAAGCCGGCGAGAATCACGTGCTCCAGCCGCTCGAGCTGCGCGCGCACGGCGTCGTTGATGCGCGGGTTGGCGTGCCCAAAGAGGTTGACCCACCATGAGCTCACGGCATCGAGATAGCGCCGGCCGCCGAAGTCCTCGAGCCACACGCCCTCTCCGCGCCGGATGGGAATCATCGGCATCTCGCGCTCGTGATCCTTCATCTGCGTGCAGGGATGCCAGATGTGGGCAAGGTCGCGGGCGACGTACGGCGCGTTGGCTGTCGATGCAGGGGTCATCCTCGGCTCTCCATTGAAGGCGCTGCGCTTCGGGGCGCTACGCGAACGCTCGTCCGTGGGGTACAGTGAGGACGGGAAGGACCATGGCCGAGCATTCTGTAGCAAATTCCCTCTACGTCGATCCCGCGTCGGGTCTCGCCGTGGGCGTACGGCAGGTCCTGTCGCCTCACTTCGACGAGCGTCCGAGCGGCGTCGCAATCGATCTGATCGTCATCCACGGCATCAGCCTGCCTCCGGGAGAGTTCGGCGGGCCCTGGATCGACCGCCTGTTCACCGGGGGCTTGCCGGCCGACGAGCACCCCTATTTTCGCGAGATCGCGGGCCAGCGGGTGTCGGCTCACGCGCTGGTTCGCCGGACGGGCGCGATCGTGCAGTACGTACCCTTCGGCCTGCGCGCCTGGCACGCCGGCCTCTCACAATATCAGGGACGGCAGGCCTGCAATGATTTCTCGATTGGGATCGAGCTCGAGGGCACGGACGATCGGCCCTACACCGATGCCCAGTACACCCGGCTCGCGGGATTGATCAAGGCGTTGCTCGCCGCCTATCCGACGCTGAGCCGGGAGCGTATCGCGGGCCACAACGATATCGCGGCCGGGCGCAAGACCGATCCTGGCCGAGCCTTCGACTGGGAACGGTTGCGCGGACTGCTCGTTGCCGCAGCTCGTGCAGCGCTGCGGTGATTGGAAGCCACGGCGCTCGGACTTGCAACCTGTCCCCCGGCTCGGGGGTCTAATTGGACTCGCGACCTCGGAACGAAGCGACGGCGTGAAGTATCTCCCCCTCGTCTGGGCCGGTATCCGGCGCAAGCCCGTGCGCACCGCGCTGATCTTTCTTCAGGTCACCGTGGCCTTCGCCCTGTTCGG
>JASHTA010000491.1 GCA_030040795.1 Gammaproteobacteria bacterium
GCGGTCATCCGGCCACGTGCCTGTGCGCCGCGCGAGGACTAAGCTGCGCGCGTGAACACCTTGCCCCTTGCCGGCCGAACCATCGCGGTGCCTGAGACCCGCGAGCTCGACCTCTTCGCCAACCTGCTCGAGCGCCGCGGCGCGACGGTGCTCCGCTGCCCCCTGGTCGCCATCCGCGACGCGCCGGATCCCGCGGCAGTCCTCGAGTGGACGCGCCGCTTCGCGGCCGGGGCCTGCGACGATCTGATCCTGCTCACGGGCGAGGGCCTGCGCCGGCTCATCGGTTGCCTCGATCGACACGAGCCGGCACTGAGAGAGCCGTTCGTTCGCGCGCTCGCCCGCGTACGCAAGATCACTCGTGGCCCAAAGCCGGCGCGCGCGCTGAAGGAGCTCGGGCTCGGTGCCGATCTTCCCGCCGATCCGCCCACGACTGGAGGGATCATCGCCACGCTGCGCGGGGTGGACTTGAAAGGCCGCCGCGTCGGACTGCAGCTCTACGGCACCGAGCCCAACCGGCCGCTCGTCGAGTTCCTGCAGGGCGCGGGCGCGAGCGTCCTGCCGGTTGCGCCTTACATCTATGCGGGTGCGGCCGACGATCAGGCCGTGCGGGCGCTGCTCGAGCGGATCGAGTCGGGCACCGTGGATGCCATCGCATTCACCAGCGGGTCGCAGGTGGAGCGCTTGTTCGCCGCCGGCGGCGCGGACGCCGCACGGAGAGCGCTCGGCAAGACGCTCGTGGCGGCGGTGGGCCCGGTCGTGGCGGCCGCGCTGGAGGCGCACGGCGTGCGAGCCCAGGCCATGCCGAGCGAGTCCTTCTTCCTGAAGCCGCTCACCGCGGCGCTCGAGAAGGCGCTCGCAGGCTCGCACGGCACCTGAATGGATGAATGCCGAGCGGGCATGCAATCCCCGTCTCGACACGGCCGCGCGGCACAGCGTCGTGCGATCAGCCGCGCCCGGTCTGCGCTTTGGGCTGTGCTTCGGTCCGCGCTTCGATCCGCCCGACGGCGCTCGCGAGCCGCGCCGCGGGATCCGACGCGTCCGAGGCCGTAAAGCCGAGCTCCTGCACGAGGCCGTCCGACAGCCGATAGATCCAGGCGTGCACGGAGAGTGGCTGGCCGCGCTGCCACGCATCCTGCGCGATGGTCGTGCGGCACACGTTGTGCGCCTGCTCCAGCACATTGAGCTCGCAGAGCCTGTCGGCGCGGCGGGCGGGATCCGACTCGCGAGCGAGCACCGCGCGGCGCCGGTCGGCCACGTCCTGGATGTGCCGCAGCCAGTTGTCGATGAGTCCGAGCGGCGTCGCGAGCGACGCGGCGGCAATGCCGCCGCAGCCGTAGTGTCCGCAGACGATGACGTGCTCGACGTGCAGGACATCCACCGCGTACTGGAGCACCGAGAGGCAGTTGAGATCCGTGTGGACGACCAGATTCGCGACGTTCCGGTGGACGAAGAGCTCGCCGGGCAGAAGCCCCACGATGTCGTTCGCGGGGACGCGACTGTCGGCGCAGCCGATCCACAGATACTTCGGCGCCTGCTGCTCGACGAGCCGCCGGAAGAATGCCGGGTCCTCCCGCACGGAGCCTTCCGCCCAGCGCCGGTTGCCGGCGATGAGATGGTCGAGCGCCCGAGGGTCCGATTCGTGTTTCATGTGCGGCTGCTCCAGCGTCCCAAGCGAGTCTCGAGCGGGATTACGCCGCGAGCGTGATGCTCACCGGGCAATGGTCGCTGCCCATCACCTCGGCGTGGATATCGGCGGCCTTCACGGCGCTGCGCAGCTGCGGCGAGACGAGGATGTAGTCGATTCTCCACCCGACGTTGCGGGCACGGGAATTGGCGAAGTGGCTCCACCACGTGTAGTGGCCGTTGCCCTGCTTGAACAGGCGCAGCGTGTCGACGAAACCGGCGTCGATCAGATGCTGGAAACCCTCCCGCTCCTCGTCCGTGAAGCCCTTCTTGCCGCGGTTGGGCCCGGGATGGGCGAGGTCGAGCTCGGTGTGAGCGACGTTGAGGTCGCCGCAGAACACGACGGGCTTGCGCGACTCGAGCTGCTTGCAGTACGCGAGGAACGCCGGATCCCAGTGCTTGTGGCGCAGCGCGAGGCGGCTCAGGTCGTCCTTGGCGTTCGGCGTGTAGACCGTGACCACGTAGAGCTTCGGGAACTCCGCCGTGATGACGCGCCCCTCCTCGCTGCTATCGCGCTCGAGCTCGTCCGCGAACTTGAAGCGGGCGGCGAAGTCTTTCGGAAATCCGTTGACGACGGCGATCGGCTCCTCCTTGGAGAAGACCGCGGTCCCCGAGTAGCCCTTCTTCACCGCCGAGTTCCAGTACTCGTGATAGCCCTTCAGATCGATCTCGATCTGGCCGCGCTCGGCCTTCGTCTCCTGCAGGCACAGGATGTCCGGACGTTGAGCCTCCACGAAGCGCTGGAACTCCCCCTTCTTCACCACGGCGCGAATGCCGTTCACGTTCCACGAGTAGATCTTCATTCGCGAATAATCGCATGCTTTGGGGTCTTTAGCGCATGGCGCTGGAGCCTCGCCGCCTCCAGAATCGCCCGTGGGCTCGTCGCCGCCCGGGCGCACGGGCCGGCAGCATCACGGTCTCGCGGCATCACCGGCCCGCTGCCGGCGGGCCTGAAGGATTGTGGCATGGCGATCCATGAATGGCCGAAGCGGGAGCGCCCGCGCGAGAAGCTCCTCGAGCACGGACCGCAGGCGCTGTCTGACGCGGAGCTCCTCGCGATCCTGCTCGGCTCCGGCGTCCGGGGCAGCTCGGCCGTCGATGTGGCCCGCAACCTCATCGCCCGGTTCGGCTCGATCCGCGAGCTGCTCCGGGCCGAGCAACACGAATGCGTGAGCGAGCTCGGCCTCGGGCCGGCACGCTACGCGCTGCTTCGCGCAGCGCTCGAGCTCTCCCGACGTCATCATCTCGACAGGCTGCGCACGGGACCCCTGCTCGCGAACCCGCAGACCACGCGCGAGTTTCTGCTCGCGCAGCTCCGCGACCGCCCGTACGAGGTTTTCTGCTGCATGCACCTCGACAGCCGTCACCGGCTGATCGCTTTCGAGGAGCTGTTCCGCGGCACGGTGGACGGTGCGAGCGTCCATCCGCGCGAGGTGGTGCGCGAGGCGCTCGCGCGGAACTCGGCCGCCCTCATCTTCGCGCACAACCATCCGTCGGGCGTGGCGGAGCCCAGCGCCGCCGATGAGCTGATCACGCAGCGGCTGCGCGACTCGCTGGCGCTCGTGGACGTCCGAGTTCTGGACCACATCGTCGTGGGCGACGGCGCTTGCATCTCCTTCGCGGAGAGAGGTCTGCTCTGAGGTTGCTCATGAACGTGACGCTTCCGTTGTATGATGCACTCATCAGCATCCAGGTCGCGCCGGAGAAAGCGCAGGCCGTGGTGAGCGCAATGGAGGCGGAAGTGAGCGCCATGGCGGCGGGCAGAGCCAAACCGGAAGAGCTCGCGAGCATCAAAGCCGCGCTCGAGGCGGATATCCGGGTTCTGAGAGTGGAGACGAGCGGCCAGATCGACACGCTGCGGCTGCAAATCGACACGCTGCGGCTGCAAATCGACGGGCTGCGGCTGCAAATCGACGCCCTTGCAAGCAAACTCACCCTCCGCCTCGGCGCAATGCTCGCCGGCGCAATCGCGCTGCTCGCCACACTCATCGGCATTCTGCGGCCCTGAAGGCGCGGACCGTCGCGTGCCAGAGCCCGGGCCCGAGTCAGAGCCGGAGGGCGGAGATGACCGACCCGAGCAGGAGGCTCGTCAACTCGAGGCCTTCCGCGCCGCGCCGCGCTCGACGTGCACCTTCAGACGAGCCATCGCGCGCTCCCAGCCCGTGCGCCGGCGCATGTAGATCGCATCCCAATCCGAGTCGGCCGGCACCCCGGAGCCGAGCAGGCGAACGATGGTGGCGTCGCTGGAGGCATCGAGCACGAAATCGTCCACCAGCGTGCTCTCGGTCGCCGGAAGCTCGGGCGAGAGTAGATGAATGAGACGCATGCGGCGCTGTGGAATGAAAACGTCGATATGCGCCTCGAATTCCGTGACGCGATCCACATTTGCCCGGAACGAGCCGCCCTGGCGCGGGTCGATCTTCGCGCCGGCCGCGCACCACTGATCCAGAGCGGCGGAGCTCGTGAGCGCAGCCCAGATCGCTGACGCGGGCGCCATCACATCAACCCGATACGCGTATCCCCGTGTGCGGTCAGTCATACCTGCGATTCTGCCACGCAACCAGTGTGACGTATCACTCGGACGGCACACCGCTTCTTCCGCACTATGCCATGGCGAGTTGGCCGTAGCAGCTCGTCTCGCGAGCGTTGGGCATCCCGCGATGCGGACGCCCTTTTGACATCCTGACTCATGTGGACCCCCACGAAAACTGCGTCGGAGCGCGCGTCCGGTACCGGCCCCGAGGCCCGCGTGCGGCCGATGTGGCTCGCCGGGCTGATGCTCGCGATCCTGCTCGTTGATTTCTCGGTACCGCTGGGCTCGGGAGCGGGAGTCGGCTACATCGCCGTGGTTCTCGCGAGCCTGTGGAGTCCGCGCCAGCGCTACACATGGCTCACGGCCGCCGTGTGCACGGGACTCGCGCTTGCGAGAATGGCAGCCCCGCACACGACGCTCCTGTGGTCGCTCGTCGCCGACCGCATGCTCGCGATCTGCGCCATCTGGACGGTCGCCGTGCTTGGCGTGTGGCAGAAGCGCACGACGCTCGCGCAGACGCTCGCCCAGAGCGAGGCGGCGCAGGCCCTCAAGACCAACACGGCCCTGAAAGCCGCGCTTGCGCGAACGGAAGCCGCGGAAGCGCAGCTCCGCAGGGGACAGCGGCTGCTCGACACGGTCGCCACGATGGCGCGAATCGGCGGATGGGAGATCGACCTCGCGACGATGACGCCGATCTGGTCGCAGGAGGTCTACCGGATCCACGAAGTCGATCCTTCGACGCCCCTCGAGCTCTCGAGCGTGATCGAGTTCTACGCGCCGGAGGCGCGCCCCATCGTGGAGAAGGCGCTGAAAGACGCCATCGAGCACGGCGTCTCGTTCGACCACACCGTTCCGTTCATCACCGCGACGGGGCAAAGACGCTGGCTGCGCGCGATCGGCGTGGCCGAGCGCACGAACGGCGTGACGACGCGGCTCTCCGGCGCGTTCCAGGACGTGACGGATCAGCACGAGATCCAGGTGCGCTTCGCGCGCGCGTCGCGCTCGAGCTCCGAGGGGCACTGGGACTACGACTTCGGCACGGAGATGGTGTGGTGCTCGGCGACGCACGAGGAGCTCCTCGGGTATCCGCCGCGCGACTCGCGCATCCCCGCGAGCGAGTTTCGCGCGCGGGCGCATCCGGAGGATCAGCCGATGATCGCGGCCGCGTTCCGGCAGCACATCACGGATCGCGTCCCCTTCGACGTGCAGCTGAGGATGCGCACGCAAAGCGGCGAGTACCGCTGGTTCCGCACGCGCGGCGCCGTCGAGCGCGACGAGCTCGGGCGCCTCACGAGCTTCGCCGGCTCGCTCATCGACATTCACGACGAGCGAGAGGCGCAGGAGGAGCTGCGGCGGGTGCGGGCTCGCCTGGAGCGCGCGATACACGGCACGCAGGATGGGCTCTGGGAGTGGGACATCGCGAGCGACATGATGTGGATCTCGCCGCGCTACTGCGAGCTGCTCGGATTCCCCGAGCGCGAGTCGACCGCGGCGCGCGCAAGCATGACCGCGCTCCTGCATCCGGACGACCAGCCGCGCATCATCGAGCTGAGGAATGCGCACTTCGAGCACGGCGCGCCCTACGACATCGAGGTTCGGATCCGCACGCAAAGCGGCGAGTACCGCTGGTTCCGCATCCGGGGCAAGGTGGAGAGGGACGAGGCCGGGCGTCCCCTGACGCTCTCCGGCTCGACTCAAGATGTGACGCGCAGAAAGACGGCCGAGGCGGCACGCATCGAGGCGGAGGAGCGGCTGGAGCGTGCGATTCGCGGCAGCTCCGACGGCTTCTTCGACTACGTCGTGGCCGAGGATCGGACGTGGTACTCGCCGCGCGTGCGGGAAATGCTGGGCTACGGCGCGGACGAGCCGATGCCGCGCCGTCTCGTCGACCTCACGACGCCGGAAGATCGCGAGCGCATCGAGGCGGCGACACGAGAGCATTTCGAGAAGGACACGCCTCTCGATGTGACCTACCGGCTGCCGACGCGGTCGGGCGAGTGGCGGTGGTTCCGCTCGCGGGGACGGTGCGAGCGGGATGCGCAGGGACGGCCGATGCGCTTCTCCGGCTCGATCCAGGACATCACGACGCAGCGCGAGGCGGAGGCGGCGCTGGTCGCGGCGAAGGAAACGTCCGCCGCAGCCAACCGCGCCAAGGGCGAGTTCCTCGCGAACATGAGCCACGAGATCCGCACGCCGATGAACGGCGTGCTCGGCATGACGGAGCTGCTTCTCGACACCTCCCTCGAGCCGGTGCAACGCGACTTCGCGGAGACGATCCGCGCGAGCGCGACCTCGTTGCTCGGTGTCCTCAACGACATTCTGGATTTCTCGAAGATCGAGGCCGGCAAGCTCGAAATTGAGCAGGTCGAGATGGATGTCCGCGAATGCGTGGAGGACGTGGGCACGATGATGGCGGTCCAGGCGGCGGCGAAGAGCCTGGAGCTCATCGTCAACGTCGATCCTTCGATGCCGGACCTCGTGCTCGGCGATCCGCATCGCTTGCGGCAGATTCTCACCAACCTCGCCGGCAACGCCGTCAAGTTCACCCACCAGGGCGAGATCGTCGTGGAGGCAGCCGTCGTCGCGGCGGAGGCCGGGCGCGCGACGCTGCGCTTCGAGGTTCGCGACTCCGGCGCCGGCATGTCCGCGGAGGTCCGGAGCCGGCTGTTTCAGCCGTTCGTGCAGGCCGATGCCTCCACCACGCGCCTGTACGGCGGGACGGGACTCGGGCTCTCCATCGTGAAGCGGCTGGTCGAGTTGATGGGCGGGGAGATCGGCGTCACGAGCGAGCTCGGTCGGGGCTCGACGTTCACGTTCACGCTCCCCTTTCTGCTGGTGGACGGCGCCGCGAGCTCCGCCACGCTGGCGCCTCCCAGTCCGCGGGATCGGCGAGTGCTCGTCGTGGACGACAATCACACCAACCAGCGCGTACTATGCGGGCAGCTGCGGCCGGCGGGATACACTGTCGAGACCGCGGGGAGCGCGGAAGGGGCGCTGCGCGAGCTCGTCGAGTCCGTGCGCACGGGGAGCCGCTACGATGTGGTCATCGCGGACGATCAGATGCCCGACTTGGACGGCGGACAGCTCGCGACGCGCCTGAGATCGATGCCCGAGCTCGGCGATACGCAGCTCATCATGCTCACGTCCCTCGACCGCCACGGAAACGTTCAGCGCTTGCAGGAGCTCGGCTTCGCCGGCTATCTCACGAAGCCGGTCCGGGGGCGGGAGCTTCGGGCCTGCATCGAGCAGGTGCTCGATTCCGGCCCGGCGACCGCCTCGCTGCCGCGCCTCGTCACGCGCGGCTCGCTCGCCGCCGACAAGGGACTCGCCCGCTACCGGGGACACGTGCTGGTGGTCGAGGACAACTCCGTGAACCAGCAGGTCACGCGGCGCTTCCTCGAGCGGCTGGGATGCGACGTGGAGGTCGCCGAGAACGGCCAGAGAGCGATTGAGTTCTGCGCGCGCACGAGCTACGACCTCGTGCTGATGGACGTGCAGATGCCCGTCATGGACGGGCTCGCCGCCACGCGGGAGATCCGCCGCCACGAGGCCGGCGAGCGCCGCACGCCGATCATTGCGCTCACCGCGAGCGCCATGACCGACGAGCTCGAGCGGTGCATCGACGCGGGCATGGACGGCTTGCTCACGAAGCCGCTGGAGCCCGTGAGGCTCGGCGAGACGCTCACCCGGTACGGCCTCGGAGGCAAGCGCGCGACGATCGCGTCGCTGCCGCTGATGCGGCCTGCCGCGCAGGCAATCGATCTCGCCCGGCTGCGCGCCATCGTCGGCGAGGATCACGAGTTCGTCCAGGAGCTGTGCCGGACGTTCCTCACGAGCAGCGGCCGAATCGTCGACGAGCTGCGGCGCGCGCTCGCGGCGGACGACCGCGAGCGGCTCGGCACACTCGCTCACAAGCTGAAGGGCGGCAGCGGCAGTGTCTGCGCGCAGCGCGTCGGCGACCTCGCGGCCGTGCTCGAGCGCAGCTCGACCACGCGCTCCGCGGCGGATCTTCGCGAGCTCGTGGAACAGATCGTCGGCGCGATCCGGGAATGCGCCGGCTTCATCGAGGCCCAGGTCGCATGAGCGCGGAACCCCCGCTTCGGCTCCTGCTCGTCGAGGATGAGCCCACGCAGCTGCTGCTGACGCAGCGCTTGCTGCGGCGCGCCGGCTATGCGGTCGAGACCGCGAGCAACGGCGAGGAAGCGCTCGAGAAGATCTCGAGCGGCCGGATCCAGATGATCGTGACCGACTGGGACATGCCCGGCATGGATGGGGTCACGCTCTGCCGCCGTGTCCGCGAGGCGCGGCTGCCCGGCTATCTCTATGTCCTGCTGCTCACCGGGCATGGCTCGACGGAGAGCCTCGTGACCGGCCTCGAGGCGGGTGCCGACGACTACATCCGCAAGCCTCTCAACGAGGCGGAGCTGGTCGCGCGGCTGAAGGCGGGGCAGCGCGTCGTCCGCCTCGAGCAGTCGCTGCGAGAGGCGAACGACAAGATTCAGCAGCCGTCCATCACCGATCCACTGGTCGGCACCTACAACCGCCGCTATTTGAACGACCAGCTGATCCACGAGGTGGAGCACGCGCGGCGCTACGCGCGCCCGCTCGCCGCGGTCATGGCGGATCTCGACTTCTTCAAGAAGA
>JASHTA010000057.1 GCA_030040795.1 Gammaproteobacteria bacterium
GCCGAAGACGCTCTCCTTCTGCTTCGGCTGGCCGGAGAGCTCGCCGATATAAGTCTCTCCCTCGACGATGCGCTCGTAGCCGAAGTAGACCGGCACGAACACGACGGGCCGCGCGGGCTGGCGCAGGAAGCTGCGCACGGTCATCGAGATCATGCCGGTCTTCGGCTGCAGCAACCGGCCGGTGCGGCTGCGACCGCCCTCGATGAAGTACTCGATCGAGTGGCCACGAGCCATCATGGCGGCCATGTAGCTCGTGAAGACGACGGTGTAGAGCGAGCTGCCGCGGAAGCTGCGCCGGATGAAGAAGGCCCCGCCCTTGCGCAGGAAGCGTCCGACCACCGGCAGATCGAGGTTGATGCCCGCCGCGATGTGGGGAATGGCGAACCCCTGGCGGTAGATCGCATAGGAGAGGAGCAGGTAGTCCATGTGGCTGCGGTGGCAGGGCACATAGATGATCTCGTTCCCGTCGGCCACTTTCTCGAGCGTCGCGGCGTGCTCGAAGACGACGCCGTCGTACACGCGGTTCCACACCCGTGTCAGCACGTGCTCGAGGAAGCGCACGAACGCGTGGGAGTAGTTCGCCGCAATCTCGTCCGTCAGGCGCCGTGCGGCGAGTAGAGCCTGCCGGCGGGTGAGCTTGCGCTCGCGCGCCTCCTGGGCAACCGCGGCGCGGACGGCGCGCCGGCGCAGAATGTCGGCGACGATCGTCCGGCGGTGCGACAGATCCGGCCCGATGCGCGCGGCGCGCTGCCTGCGGTAACGCGCCTGCAAGGCCCTCGAGACGCGCCGGCACTGCACATCGGGCGTCGCCTCTCCGCCGAGAAGGCTGCGCAGCGAGACCGGCTCGTCGATCTCGAGGAGAGTGTCGCGGCCGTTGAAGAGCACTTGCAGGAACTTGCGGATCCGGCTCGTGAGCGCCCAGTTCTCGACGAGCAGCAGGCGAAACCAGGATGCCTCGCGCTGCGGTGCGCGGCCCCAGTAGACCGCGGCGGGAGCGAGATCGATGTCGAGCTCGGGATGCCGCCGCAGCAGGCCGACCATCTGCGCAAGCGCCGGAGGCGGGCTGCGGTCGATGCGCAGGCTCCAGATGCCGCGCGGCTGGCTCAGGTAAAAGAACGACCTCAGGTCCTTATCGGCCCGGACGAGCCGCTTGCGCGGCCGGGGCAGCTTCAGTCGCACGCAGGCGCTCTGCAATACCGCGAGGTCCGTGACGCTGCGGCGCTCGAGCACGTAGCAAACGGGATTGCGCCGCTCGTGCAAGCGCAGGGCGGTGTCGTCCGGCAGCACGGTGAAGCGCATCCACAGCGCAAGAATCCGTCGCACCAGCCAGGCCATGTGAAGCTATCATAATCTTCCGGATGCGCCATCGCTGGCAGTTCTGGATCGACCGCGGGGGAACGTTCACGGATGTGATCGGCGTTGCGCCCGACGGGCGGCTGCACGTCCGTAAGGTGCTCTCGGCGCGCACGACCGGAGAGCCTGCGGGCGAGCCGGCGATCGAGGCCATCCAATCGATCCTGCGAGACGCGGCTCGGCCGCAGCCCGGCGACGACACACAGGCCTCCGATGCCGCGGAGCGCCTCGCGCGAGCGCGCATCGCGGCAGTCAGGGTCGGAACGACCGTCGCGACGAACACGCTGCTCGAGCGCACCGGCGAGCAGGTACTGCTCGTGACGACGGCCGGATTCGCGGACGGGCTGCGGATCGGGGACCAGAGCCGACCTGACATCTTCGCCCGTCACATTCGTCTGCCCGAGCCGCTCTACGCCGAGGTGCTCGAGGCGCGCGAGCGGATCGACGCGAACGGTGAGATTCTGATCCCGCTCGACCGTGGGGCGCTGCGCTGCAAGCTCGATTCCGCCCGGCAGCGCGGATTGAGGTCCGTCGCGATCGTCTTCCTGCATGCGTGGCGCCATCCGCGGCACGAGCGCGAGGCAGCCGAGGTGGCCCGCGAGAGCGGCTTCGAGCATATATCGGTCTCGCACGAGATCTCGCCTCTCGCGCGATTCGTGCCGCGCGGCGAGACGACCGTGCTCGACGCGTACCTCGCTCCCGCGCTGCGCACTGCCGTGTCGGGGCTGCAGGAAGCGCTCATGAGGCTCGATGCCGGGGCGCGTCTCGAGCTGATGCAGAGCCATGGAGGACTCGCCGGCGCCGCGAGCTTTCACGCCGCCTCGAGCCTGCTGTCCGGACCGGCCGGCGGTCTCATCGGCGCACGGCACGTCGCGTCCCGGCTCGGTATCACGCGACTCGTGAGTTTCGATATGGGCGGAACCTCGACCGACGTTGCCCTGATCGACGGCGACCTGCCGAGGCGCCATGAGCATCGGATCGGCGGCGTGCGTCTGCAGACCTCCATGCTCGACGTGCACACGATTGCCGCGGGTGGTGGTTCGGTTCTGCGCCTGCTCGATGGGCGCGCGAGCGTCGGGCCCGACTCGGCCGGAGCGCATCCGGGACCCGCCTGTTACGGGCACGGAGGGCCGTTGACGCTCACCGACGCGCAGGTGTTGCTCGGCCGGCTTCGTCCGGACACGCTGCCGCAGGTCTTTGGGACGAGCCATGCGAGCCGCATCGACGGAGAAGTCGTCGCACAGCGCTTTGCGGCGCTCGCCGCCGACGCCCGGCCGGAGGTCAGCGTCGAGGTGCTCGCCGAGTCGTATCTCGAGGTTGCCGTGGGCGCTATGGCGAACGCCATCCGCCGCGTCTCGGTCCGGCAAGGTATCGATCCGGCGGAGCTCACCTTGTTCGCGTTCGGCGGCGCCGCAGGCCAGCACGCTTGCAGAGTGGCGCGCGCAGCGGGCATGCGCCGAGTCCTGATCCACCCGCTCGCGAGCGTGCTCTCTGCGTACGGTATCGGCGTCGCCGATCGCTCGGCGCTCTTGCGCGCCGGCCTGCGCATGCCGCTCGATGCCGCCAATCTCGCCGCAGCGGTAGCGCAGCTCGCCTTGCTCGAGGCCCGGGCGCGCGCGGAGCTCGCAGCAGGCGAAGGGCTCGAGCGGGCTGGGTCCGAGAGCACGAGTTCCGCGGAGGCTGGCGCCACGGACGGAGAGCGTCGCGGTACCGTGAGGATCGTGCGGCTGCTCGAGCTGCGGGCGGGCGACAGCGATACCTCTCTCAGCGTTCCGCTCGCCTCGCTCGCGGAGGTCAAGCAAGCCTTTACCGATCTGCACCGCCGCCGATTCGGATTCGACCCGACTGGGCTCGAGGTGATCATCGAAGCGGTCTGCGTCGAGGCCCGCAGCGCCTCGGCAGATCGCGAGTCGCTCGTCGTGGCCACCCCCGATGTCCAAGCCGAGCTGCCCGTCACCGCTCGAGCCTGGTTCGGCTCTTGGCTCGATGTGCCGCTCGTTCGCAGCAGCGAGTGGCAGGCGCGCAGGGCGCTCCGCATCGAAGGTCCAGCCCTCATCGTCGAGCCGCACTCGACGCTCGTGCTGGAGCCCGGGTGGACGGCGCGAGCGATGCCGGGCGGAGAGATCTTGGCGGAGGACGCTGGGCGGATGCCGAGCGGGACAGCCGTAACGGAGGATGCCGGGCGAATGCCGAATGTCGCGACGGTCGCCGCGGCGGCCTGCGTCGAGATCTTCAACAATCTGTTCAGCCACGTCGCGGAGCAGATGGGCGAGGTGCTGCGGCAAACCGCTCAATCCACCAACATCAAGGAGCGGCTCGACTACTCGTGCGCGCTCTTCGACGCCGAGGGCGGCCTCGTCGCGAATGCGCCGCATATCCCCGTGCACCTCGGATCGATGGGCGCGAGCGTCCGCGCGATCCTCGATGCCCACCGGTCGGCGATGCGGCCCGGCGATGCCTGGCTGCTCAACTCTCCGTATCGCGGCGGAACGCATCTGCCCGACATGACGGTCGTGACGCCCGTCTTTCTCGCAGAGCACTCCGGAGCCGGAGCGCCCGACTTCTTCGTCGCCTCGCGCGCGCACCATGCCGACATCGGCGGCGTCACGCCGGGCTCCATGCCGGCCTTCAGCGGCTGCATCGAGGAGGAAGGCATCGTATTCGAGGACTTCAAGCTGGTCGAAGGAGGCCGCCTGCTCGGGGAGGAGCTCGCGAGCCGTCTGCGCTCCGGGATCTATCCGGCGCGCAATCCGGACCGCAATCTTGCCGACGTGCGCGCTCAGCTCGCCGCGAACGCTCGGGGAGCGGCCGAGCTGGAGCGGGCCGTGCGAGAGCACGGCCTCGGCGCGGTGCGCGCGGGGATGCGGCAGGTACAGCACAACGCGCTCGAATGCGTGCGCAGCGCGATCGAGCGGCTTCGGCCCGGCGCATTCCGCTACGAGATGGACGGAGGGCAAGTCGTTGCGGTCCGCATCGACATCGACCGCGCCACGCGCCGAGCGCGCATCGACTTTGCCGGCACCTCGCCGCAGGGACCGCACAATTTCAACGCGCCGCGTGCCGTGTGCGTCGCAGCGGTGCTCTATGTGTTCCGCACGCTCATCGACCGGCCGATCCCGCTCAACGAAGGGTGCCTCGCGCCGCTCGAGATCGCCGTGCCGCCCGGCTCGATGCTCGATCCGCAGCCGCCCGCCGCGGTCGCGGCGGGCAACGTCGAGACCTCGCAGTGCATCGTCGATGCGCTCTACGGGGCGCTCGGCGTGCTCGCCGGCTCGCAAGGCACGATGAACAATCTCACCTTCGGCAACGAGTCGCTGCAGTACTACGAGACGCTCGCGGGAGGGTCCGGGGCCGGACCCGGGTTCGACGGCTGCGATGCAGTGCAGACTCACATGACGAACTCGCGGCTCACCGATCCGGAGATCCTCGAGGCGAACTTTCCCGTGCTCATCCTTGAGTTCCGCATCCGCCGCGGATCGGGCGGCCGCGGCCGGCATCGGGGCGGCGACGGTGTCGTCCGGCGCCTGGAGTTTCGTGCGCCTCTCTCGGGCGCGCTGCTGTCCAACCGGCGACGCGTAGCGCCCTTCGGCGTGGCGGGCGGCATGGCGGGACTGCCGGGCGCGGCGCGCATTCTTCGGGCATCCGGCGAAGTGGTGGAGCTCGGCGCGACGGCGCGGTTCGAGGTCGGCCCGGCCGACCAGCTCGAGATCCTGACGCCGGGCGGAGGGGGATGGGGCTCGCCCGGCTCAGCTCCGCAGCCCGACTCAGCCCCGCAGCCCGGCTCAGCCCCGCAGGATGGAGGTCTCGATCTCCCACTCGACCCGCTGCCGTGAGGTCGCAAGCCGGTTGACGGCGACGGGCCGCGCGCGGCTGCAGCCGCCCTGGTAGGTGATGAGCCACGCGCGAAACTCGGCGGGGCGCGACATTGCGATGCCGAACAGAAGGTGGGTCTTGCCCTCCGCGACCGTCTCGCGGCGGTTCACCCGCTCGTCGCAGATCACGAAGTAGCTGTCTTGCGAGTGGCTGCCGGCGAATGCGCCGTCCCGCGTGAGCTCCTCGAGGAACCGCTCGA
The DNA here is from genome assembly GCA_030040795.1 of Gammaproteobacteria bacterium. Classification (GTDB taxonomy): domain Bacteria; phylum Pseudomonadota; class Gammaproteobacteria; order Steroidobacterales; family Steroidobacteraceae; genus JASHUC01. The sequence continues at coordinate 5,426 of JASHTA010000057.1, forward strand.
CCTGCGCTTGCGCCTGCGCCCAGACGGGAGGCTTGTTGGGCGACGTGAGCAGCCAGCGCGCGCCGCGCTCGATGCTCGATACGACGAACAACGCGAGCCGGCGCATCGGCAGATACCGCCAATCGGGCGATCCGGCGCCGGCGAGCGTACGGGGGATGAGCGGTGCCCGGCTGCTCGAGCGCACCGACTGAAGCGTGCTGACTCCGGCCTGGGTGAGCTTCATACGGTCCGCGTCCTCGAGGGATACGGCGAGCCTCAGGCCCGGGCGCAGAATCGGCTCCGCGCCTTGCGCGGGGGCCCAGACCGGCAAAGTCTCATCGTCCCGCGCGAGCAGGCCCGCGGCAGCGGCGGCCGACCCGAACGTCTCCAGCCGGCTGCGCAGCCGGTCAAACGCGACGACGCGCGGAAAAAACATCACGGCGTTCTCGCTTCGGAAGGGCCAGCCTCGAAATGCCTCGAGCGCCTTTTCCGCCGAGGTCCATTCCGCCGGCGGATCGACCACGAGCATCGCGTGCCGCTCACGGCAGAATCGCGCGGCGACCAGCAGCGTGGCAAGGCCCACGTCCTGCTCCCGGCCGAGGGGCGGAATGCAGAGCAGGTCGAAGCCCTCCTCCGCCTGCAGCGCCCAGAGACCGCTCCCGGCCGCAGCCGAGCCGATCACGTCGTAGTTGCTGAGCGGCGACCCGTCGTCGCCGTTGGGCGCCGAGACGACATAGTGCGCGGGGCGCCCGCCCGGGCCTCCACCCCCTGAGGTGGCATCGGGACGGACGAGAGGCAGGCTGCCGTGTACACGCATGATGCGCGACTCGAGCAGGAGGTCGCCGACGAAGCGCGCCGAGCCGGGCTCGATCGAGACACGGCGAAAGATCTCCTGGTCCTCGATCTGCTCGGTTCCCGGCATCCGCACGCGCTGGAGCACTAGATTGAATCGGTCGAGCTCGCCACCGCCGAGGCCGTCGTAGTCGACCGCCGCGCGCAGGTACTCCCTCGAGCCGGGGTTGACGCCCTCGAGCGAGAGCTCGCCTCGCCCGGCTGG
>JASHTA010000492.1 GCA_030040795.1 Gammaproteobacteria bacterium
GCCGATGACCTGGCAGCGATTCCGCTGCGGGCCCTCGTCGAGCGTCACTCGAAGGTCGACTGGGGGCGTCTCGATGACGTGTACTACGGCTGCGCGAACCAGGCGGGCGAGGACAACCGCAATGTCGCGCGCATGGCCGTGCTCCTGGCAGGTCTGCCGGAAACCACACCCGCCTCGACCATCAACCGCCTCTGCGGCTCGAGCCTCGATGCGGCGGCGATTGCCGCGCGCGCCATCGCGACGGGCGAGGCGGAGCTCGTCGTGGCGGGGGGTGTCGAGAGCATGACGCGTGCTCCTTACGTGCTCGCCAAACCGGAGAGCGCGTACGCCCGCGGCGGCAAGCTCGAGGATACGACGCTCGGTTGGCGGTTCGTGAATCCGCTCATCAAGGCTCGGTTCGGCGTCGATTCCATGGCGGAGACAGCCGAGAACCTCGTGGCAGAGCGCAGCATCTCGCGGGCGGATCAGGATGCGTTCGCCCTGCGCAGCCAGCAGCGCTACGCGCGCGCCCGCTCCGCGGGGTTCTTCAGCCGGGAGATCTTGCCGGTCTCCGTGGCGCAGCCGCGGCAACCCCCGCGAGTCGTCGATGCGGACGAGCATCCGCGCCCCGACACGACGCTCGAGGCTCTCGCGAAGCTCAAAGGCGTCGTGCGCGCCGAGGGCTCGGTCACCGCGGGCAATGCTTCCGGCATCAACGACGGAGCGGCCGCGCTGCTCCTCGCGAGCGAGGCTTCGGCGGCCCGCTACGGACTGGAGCCGCTCGCGCGAGTCGTCGGAAGCGCCACGGCCGGTGTCCCGCCGCGCATCATGGGTATCGGCCCCGTGCCTGCGACTCGCAAGCTTCTCTCGCGCGCGAAGCTCTCGCTTGCCGAGATCGATGTGGTCGAGCTCAACGAGGCCTTCGCCGCACAGTCACTCGCGGTGCTTCGGGATCTCGGCCTGCCGGACGATGCCGATCACGTCAATCCGAACGGCGGCGCCATCGCCATCGGTCACCCGCTCGGGGCGAGCGGCGCGCGGCTGGTCACCACTGCGCTCAATCAGCTGCGGACGATCGGCGGGCGGCGTGCCCTTTGCACCATGTGCATCGGCGTCGGTCAGGGCATCGCGTTGCTGCTCGAGCGGGTATGAGCCGCAAGGCGCGCACTCACTTGTCCGGCAGCGCGACGCTGAGCTCGAGCATCTCGTGGCCTTCCGCGTGGTCGAAGTGGATGTGGACGGCCTCGGGGTCTACGTTGACGTATTTGCGGATGACCTCGAGCAGCTCCCGCCGCAGCAGGGGCAGGTAGTCCGGTCCGCCGCGCGCGGAGCGCTCCTGCGCGACGATGATGCGCAGCCGTTCCTTGGCGACCTGCGCGGACGGCGGCGGGCGGCGGAAGAAGTCCAGCAGCCGCACGTCAGCCTCCGAACAGTCGCGAGAAGAAGCCTTTGCGGACCTCCTCGATGAAGCGCAGCGGAACCGTATCGCCGAGCAAGCGCGCCACGGCATCCTGGTAGGCGTGCGAGACGATGCTCTCGTCGTTGAGGATGACCGGTGTCCCGGCATTCGACGCCGTGAGCACGTCGGTCGACTCGGGAATGACGCCGACCACATCGAGGCCCAGGATCTCCTTCACGTCGGCGACGCTCATCATCTCGCCGGTCGCCACGCGCCGCGGACTGTAGCGGGTGAGCAGCAGATGCTCCCGGACGCCGCCGTTTCCATTCTCGGCCCGCCGAGTCTTGCTCGCGAGCAGACCGAGGATACGGTCCGAGTCGCGCACCGAGGAGACTTCCGGATTGACGACGACGATGGCGCGATCCGCGAAGTACATCGCGAGGTGCGCGCCCTTCTCGATGCCCGCGGGCGAGTCGCACAGGATGAAATCGAACCCGTCGGCGGCGAGCTCGTCGAGGACGCGCCGTACACCTTCCGGCGTAAGCGCCTCCTTGTCACGAGTCTGCGATGCCGCGAGCACGTAAAGGCTCTCGAGACGCTTGTCTCGGATCAGCGCCTGCTTGAGCGTGCATTCGCCCTGGATGACGTTGACGAAGTCGTACACCACGCGGCGCTCGCAACCCATGATCAGGTCGAGGTTGCGCAGGCCGATGTCGAAGTCGATCACGGCGACACGCTTGCCGCGGCGTGCGAGGCCGCAGGCGATACTGGCCGATGTAGTGGTCTTGCCGACGCCCCCCTTACCGGACGTCACGACGATGATTTCCGCCAATTTTTGGGTCTCCTATCCGATACGCGCCAGCCGCAGATCATCCCCGTCGAGCCACGCTTGCACCGCGTGACCGGCGAGCTCCTCCGGAAGGGTCTCGAACACGCGAAAGACTCCGGCGACCGAGACCAGCTCCGCACGGAATTCCTGGCAGAAGATGCGGGCCGTCGTTTCGCCATGCGCGCCGGCCATCGCGCGGCCGCGCAGGGCACCGTAGATGTGGACGCAGCCGTCCGCCATGACTTCGGCCCCGGCGCCAACGACGGTCGTCACAATGAGGTCGCGGTGCCGCGCGTAGACGCGCTGACCGGACCGCACGGGCTGGTGATGGACGAGGGCGAAGCTGGTGGAGTCCGCAGACCCTACCGAGTCCGCCGGCTCGGCGGGTGCCACGGTGGCCATCTGCTCGGCGGCCGTGTGCACGGAGTGCAGCACCGGCGGCGACTTGGTCGGCGCGCGAAATTGCGCGATCACCGGCAGATCGAGCGCGCGCGCGAGCGCATCGACGAACGTCGGTCCGCTCACCAGTCCGACCGGCAGCATCCCGGCGCGGCGCACGGCGTCGACGACGGCGCGTACTTCGCCCGCATTGGGCTCCTTCGCGAGCAAGCTCAGGTCGAGCCCGACCGCCGTGCGCTCGAAGAAGCGGGGTGCGGTCGCCACCCGCCCGGTCAACTCATCGAGAATGGCTCCCGGATCGACCGTGCGAGTGCGGACCTGCGCGAGATCCAGCGGGCCGAACCGGATGTCGAGCGCGGATTCCTCTCTCGCCTCGGCTGCTCTGCTCATGGGCGTGCGATTTCCGAAGACTGCTGGGGCCGGGCTCACGGTGTGCGACGCGAGTCCAGAAAGCCGCGCAGTGTACTAGTCCTCGGTGGGCCCGCCAACGCTATTGCGCTTCCCGGCCCAGCTCATTCGGGATCGAACACGGTCGCGATTCGCTCGAAGATCCTGCGAACCTCGTCGGTCGCCCCGGATACGTCCCGCGCGCGCAGCCGCGAGCACAGGGCCTTGTGCCGCTCCACGAGCGGCTTGAGCCCGCTGCCCTTCTGCGCAAATCGGCGCAGCGCGATCCGGGCACGGACGTTCCAGTGCAGCGAGTCCCAGATCGACAGGAACGTCCGGTTGCCGCTCGCCTCCATCAGCCGGCGATGAAAACTCAAGGCCTCATCGATGTAGCGCTCGGCATCGTCCGCTCGGACCGCACGAGCCATGGCCCGCACGTGCTGCTCCAGCTCATCGAGCACGTCGGCCGCCAAGGGCGCGGCGAGCTGCACGGCGCGCTCCTCCATCATGCTGCGCAGCTCGTAGGACTCGCGCATCTCCTTGTAGTCCGCGCCTCGAACGCGCGTACCGCGATACCGCTCGCTCGTGACGAGGCCGGAGCCCTCGAGCTCCCGGAGCGCCTCGCGAATGGGCGCCTGGCTCACGCTGAACTCGCGCGCCAGCGCGAGCTCCTTGAGCTGGGCGCCCGCCGAGTAGGTGCCATCGAGGATCCGCTCCACGAGCACGTCGCGGATGTGATCGCGCATGCACGTGCGCTTGAGCGCACTCATGGCGTGCGGCCCGGATCTCTCGGCATGGCGCCGGACGCGGCGATACCGCCGCTGGCGTCACCGCCCGCGTCGGGGTCCGGGTGCGAGAGCTTCTCCCGACTCCAGCCGCCACCGGTCGCGCGCACCAGCGCTACAGCGGCGTTGAGCTCGGCAACGCGCGCGGTGAGCGCGTCGCGCTGGGCTTGCAGGGCTGCGGTGTGGGTGGTTGTCACCTCCACGTAATCGGCGACACCCCCGGCGTACCGCTCGTCGGCGTGGTGGGCGGAGCTCTCGGCGGATGCCGCCGCGGCCTCGTCGGCCCGCAGCTCATCGGCGAGATGATGCAGCTCCGCGAGACTGTCCTCGACCTCCTGGTAGGCGGTCAGCGTCGTCTTGCGGTAGCTCGACACGGCCTCGTCGTATTGCGCCCAGGCCGCGCGATTGCCGGCGAGACGCGCTCCGGCATCGAGCAGCGGCAGCTCTCCGGCCGGTCCCACGGACCACAGGCGGCTCGGGGCCGCGAGCCACCGCGAGACGGTCGTGCTCTCGAAGCCCGCGATGCCGCTGAGCGAGAAGACCGGGAACCATGCGGCGCGGGCCACGCCGATCTCGGCATTGGCGGCCGCCACGGCGCGCTCGGCTCTCGCCACGTCCGGGCGGCGTTGTAGGAGCGTCGAGGGCAGGCCGGGAGCGACGGAAGGTGGAGCGCCCGCGAGCGGGCCGGGGGCCAGAGTGAAGCTCGACGGCGGCTCGCCGATCAGCACCGCGATGGCGTGCTCGAGCTGCGCCCGCTGCAGGCGTACCGCGGCGAGCTGCGCCCTGGCGTTCTGGCGCAGCGTATCGGCCTGATCCACATCGGTGGCGGCCGCGATGCCCTCCTGATACCGGTTGCGCGTAAGCTCATAGGCTCGGTCGTAGTCCCCGATCGTGTCCTCGAGCAGCTGGATCGTCGCATCGTCGCCTCGCAGCGAGAAATAGTCGGTCGCGAGCTCCGCCTGCAGGGAGAGCTCGACCGCCGCGAGATCCGCTGCGCTCGACTGGGCTTCGGCGCGCGCTGCGGCGGCTTCGCTGCGCAGGCGGCCGAACAAGTCGATCTCCCACGACAGGTCGAGGTCCGCCACGAAGTCGTTGTATGTGACAGGTTTGTTACCGAAGACCCCGGCGAGCGGCGCGTTGCCGGACACGCGTTCGCGCGTCGCCGTCGACTGCGCGTCCAGGGTCGGAAACTCGCTGGAATGGGCCTGAAGAGCGACCGCGCGCGCCTGCGCGAACCGCGCGACGGCGGCGCCGAGATCCGGATTGGAGCGCTCCAGCCGCTGCTCGAGCCCGTTCAGCTGCGGCTCGCCGAATGCCTGCCACCAACTGCCGCGAGGCGCGTTGTCGGCCGGGCGCGCGGGGATCCAATCGCCGGCTTCCTTGAAGTGATCCACCGGCGGGGCTCGCGGAGGCTCGTACCGCGGCGCGAGCGAGCAGGCACCGAGCAGCGCGGCGGCGGCGCAGACCAGAGAGGTCCCTCCACCGTTGCGACCCGCCCGGGTCATGGCTGGGCGACCCCGCTGGCGCCGTCTCGCTTGACCACCCGGACCGTCGCGCCGTCCGCAAGCGAGTCGGGCGGGCTCAGGATAACGTCATCGCTCGCGCTCACTCCCGAGACGATCTCGATCGCGGACCCGTAATCGCGGCCGATCGTGATCGGCTTCATCACCACGCGATTGTGGGCGTCCACCGTCGCGACGTGCAGGCCGTCGCCGCGGAAGAGCAGCACGTTCGCAGGCAGCCTGAACGATTCGCCGGCCACGCCGGCCGGCAGCTCGAAGTGCACTTCGGTGTAAGCCCCCGGCAGCAGCTCGCGCTTCGAGTTGTCGACGCTGAGCTCCACCATCAAAGTGCGTGTCGCCGTGTCGATCGCGCTGGACGTGGTGTCCAGCGTTGCGACATACGTCCTTCCGGGCCGATCCGGAAATCGCAGCTGCGCGGTGAGCCCGGCACGCATCGCCGCGGCGTAGCTCTGCGGCACGCGGACGTAGAGGCGCAAGCGGCGCATATCGGCGATGCGGAACAACTCCGGTCCCGTGCCGCTTCCGGCATTGATGAGCTGGCCTACGTCCGTGTCGCGCGCGGTGATCACCCCATCGAACGGGGCGACGATCCTCTCGAAGCCCTTGAGGTCGCGGAGCCGGCGCACATTGGCCTCGGCAGCCTGCACTTGCGCGGCGCTCGCCTGCGCAGCGCTCACCTTCTCGTCGGCCTCCTGCTTGGAGACGGAGTCGCTCGCTCGCAGGTGGACCCACCGCTCGGCGGTCACCTGCGCGATCTTCGCGTTGGCCTCAGCCATGGCGAGATCCGCCTCGGCTTGGCGCAGCTGCTGATCGACCTCCGGCGAGTCGATGACCGCGAGGAGCTGTCCGGCTTTGACGCGCGCGCCGATGTCCACGAGCCAGCTCTGCAGGTAACCACTGGTTCGCGCATAGATCGGCGCGTCGTAGTTGGCCTGGAGATTGCCGGGCAGCACGAGCTCGGTACCGCCTTCGAGGGGGTCCGGGCGCGTGGTGGCGACGGCCACGACGGCTTGCGACTCGGTGGCGTCGGCGAGCGCCGCTTCTGCCCGATGGTGGGAATAGGCCGCCCATCCCACGGCGCCGAGCGCCACGGCAGCGACGATCGCGGCCGTCCGCAGCGTCCGGCGCGCCGCACGCACCTGGGCAGGCGCGGCGTAGGTGTCCTTCGACCTCAGCAGCTCATCCATAGAGAGTGACTCACTTCGTCTGTTTGCGCCCGTGGATGGCGGTGAACACGCAGGGCACGAAAATCAAGGTGGCGACCGTCGCAAACAGCAGGCCGCCGATGACGGCGCGGCCGAGCGGTGCGTTCTGCTCGCCGCCTTCGCCCATCCCGAAGGCCATGGGCAGCATGCCGATGATCATGGCGAGCGCGGTCATGAGCACGGGCCGGAACCGGGTGAAGCCCGCGTCGAGGGCGGCCTCGGCCGCCGTGGCGCCCGCGTGCATGCGTTCCCGCGCGAAGCTCACGACGAGAATGCTGTTGGCCGTCGCCACACCGACCGACATGATGGCGCCGGTGAGCGCCGGGACGCTCAGCGTCGTGCCTGTCGCGAGCAGCACCCAGGCAATGCCGGCCAGGGCCGCCGGAAGAGCCGTGATGATGATGAAGGGATCGGTCCACGACTGGAAGTTGACGACGATCAGCAGATATACAAGGACGATCGCGCCGATGACTCCGATACCGAGCCCGGTGTACGAGGCGAGCATCGTCTCCACTTGGCCGCGCATGACAATGTGAGTGCCCCGCGGCAGCTTGCCGTTCCATGACGCGATGTGGGCTCTGATCGCCTGGGCCACGGAGCCGAGATCGCGGCCCTGGACGGAGGCATAGATGTCGATGACCGGCTGCGCGTCATAGTGCGTGACGACGGCAGGACCGAAACCGCGCGTGATCGTTGCCAGCCCCCCGAGAATCTGAGTCTCGCTCGGCATGTCGATCGGCACGTTCGCGAGGTCCTCGAGCGACGTCATTCTGTATTGAGGCGCCTGGGTCACGAGAGGATAGGAGATTCCCGTTTGGGGGTTGAGCCAGAACGTCGGCGCGATTTGCGCGCTCCCCGACAGCGTGAGCAGCAGGTCGTTGGCGATCTGAGACTGGGAGATGCCGAGCTGCTCGGCGCGGCTGCGATCCGT
>JASHTA010000058.1 GCA_030040795.1 Gammaproteobacteria bacterium
AGAGCCCGAAACTGCCGTCGCCGAGCCGCACCATGCTCTCGCCACGCTTGACCGCAGCGAGGAGCTCCGGCAGGCGCGCCACCGTGTCGCCGAACTCGAGTGTGCCGTGCAGCTCGAACCAGTCGATCCCGGAGCTTACGCCTAGCGCGAAGCGACCCGGGGAGCGGTAGACCTTGCCTAGCGCCTCGACGTGCCAGCCTTCGGCCGTCAGCTCGCGAGCCACGTGCGGCAAACGGCTCGCCGCGAGCTCGAGCGTCGATCGATCGGCCCGACCATAGGCCGGCGGTCGCCAGCCGAGCTGGCGCAGGCGCTCGCCCGCAGCGAGCTCCACGGCTGCATCGCGCAGCACCACACGGCGCTGGTCGGCTTGGACGACACACCGGTCGGCGTTGTCGGACGCGACGATCTCGCCTCCGTAGTCGAAGCTGAGCAGGCCGTGCAGCCGATCGCGCTGCCAGGCAGCGGTCGCGGGCTTGATGGTGAGATGCGGGCGAGGTGGCAGGGTGATCTGCTCGTAGCGCAGCTCTTGCGGCACCTCGAGGGGCGGCAGCCCCGGCTGGCGCAGCAGCTCCGCGACGAGCGCCTCGCCCTGCTCGAGGGGTGCGCAAATGGCACCGTGCTGGCGCAGGAGCGGGATCCACTGGAAAGCGCCGTGATGCTCCAGGCGCGCGACGCGGTCGCGCAGGAAGAGGAACCCGGCGTTGAGCAACAGCAATGGCGCCGACAAGTCGAGGCGCTCCGCGCTGCTGGAGGGTTCGACGCGCTCCACGGCGCTCGCGGGCTCGACGCCGCTCACAGGCTCGACGCTCCACACGGGCTTGACGCGACGAATGAGTTCGCCACGCAGCTCGTAGTCCCTGGCCTGCCCGGCACGGCTCACCGCGAGGCGCAGTTCCCACGACTCCTCCTCTGCGAAGCTCGTGGGCAGCCACGCGGCCTCCTCATCCTCGGGTTGCAGACGCAGGCGGGCGCGGCCGTTGCGGCAGAGGAGCGGCAGGGTGCAGCCGACCAGCGAGTCGGGCACGCGATAGCGAAAGGGGATGGACTCGGCGTAGAAGGATCCCGAAGGGTTCGAGAACGAGTCGTATGCGTACAGTCCCCCGCTCCGGTCGAAGAGCGTGGTGGCTCCCTTCAGGCACGCGAACAGCTGGCGGTCATCCGCCGAAGGGAGCTGCTGCACCCAGGCCTGCGGGACGTATCGCGACTTGGGCTTGCTCCACGTACCGTCGTGCTTGAGGTCGCGGCAGAAGATCTCGAGGCACAGGCCGTTCTCGGCCTTTGAGCGCTCGATGTCGATAACATAGAGGGGCTCCCGGCGCGGCCCCCACTCGGCGGCCGCCTGCGGACCTGGGCTTGGCGCCGAACGCAGCTCCGCAAGCCGCTTGCGCCAGCTCGGGGCCGGACTCGGGCCCGGATCCGCGTGGCGCGCCACGGGGGTGGGGCGGCGGGCCCCCGCGGCACTCGAGGTCCGCAGCCACGACGGGCGCGGCGGTGGCAACTGAACGTCGAATCCGCCGGAGGATTCATCGTCGCGGCCGTCATCGTCAGTGCTGTCGTTCTCGCCATCGTCGAAGCCGCTCTCTTCGTCGAAAGCGTCATCTGCCTCCCCGGCGTGCACCAGGCGCACCCGGCCACCGTTGCCATTGCCGCGTAGGAGCTTCTTTGCATCGGCGGCGAGGACCGTTGCCCAGATGTGCTTGCAGAGGCCGACATCGAAGTAGGGGCAGGTGCACGTTGCGAGGATTTCCTGCCCCGCGCGGACCAGCTCCACGCGGTAGGCGCTCATGCCACGCACGCTCGCTGCAACGTGCGATGCCGAGCCGCGCGTAATGTGCACGCGGCCCATGCGGAAATACTCGGCACCGCGCCGCTGGATGGCAGCGTCGCAATCGTGCGAGAGCAGGTCGGAGAGAGCGCTCGCCGGCATCGTGACGGATCCCGTCGGCAAGTCAAAGGGAAGTAGCGATGATACCCGCACTCGATACCGTGCGTCGCCCCCGGAGGCGGCACGTCAGGGAGCACGTCAAGGGGGCTTGACGATGCACCCCACGCGTCGGGTCGCCACGACGATGTCAGCGAGCAGGAAAGAGGAGTCGGTGCTCGCGGTGTTGTAGTTCTGGGGCCAGAAGTTGCCGCGCACCCAGTAGCCGAGCGATCCGTGGTCGTCGAAGCGACGGCAGTCCAGACCGGTGTCAATCTCCTCACGAAGCGGACGTGATCATGCAGCCGCAGTGGAGACTCAGTTGGGCGATCTAGTTGTATTGGTGAATATAGCGCATGAGCTTTCTCTTGAGGTTGGCGACCGAGGTGAACACCCCGCGCGCGATCACGTAGATCTCCCTTCCGCGCGGCTGATTGAGCGCGATGTCGGTAAGAAAGGCGACGAACTCTGCCGAGGCGTGTCGCGCGGCGGTCTTGCCCAACACCTCGCTGGTTTTGGCGTTGAAGGCCGCATACAGCGAGAGCGTGCCGTGGCGGAAGTACTCAAAGGCACGCCGCTCCAGGTGCCCGGGCGAGAGGGCAG
>JASHTA010000059.1 GCA_030040795.1 Gammaproteobacteria bacterium
TCCTGCGCGAGGAAGGCGTCGAGGATCGCGTCGCTGATCTGATCGGCCATCTTGTCCGGATGCCCCTCGGACACCGACTCCGAGGTGAAAACGTAGTTGCTAGCCATGGGTAGGTCCTATCATTGAAGCTTTCTGTCGAAACTGCTCTCGTAGCGCCGGGCGAACTCCGCCGCGCCGAAGCGGTGATTCTGCGTGCCTCGGGCCTCGATCTTCACGGCGCCCATGAGCGAGGCGATGCGCCCGGTCGTCTCCCAGTCGAGCCCGCGCAGCAGCCCGTGAATGAGGCCGGCGCGGTAAGCGTCTCCGCAGCCCGTCGGATCGACCACGGCGCTCGGCCGGGCACTCGGGATCTTGTGCTCCCGTCCTTTCACGTGAATGACGGAGCCCTCGGCACCGAGCGTGACGATGAGCGCGTCCACGCGCTCCGTGATCTCCCGGACGCTCCAGCCGGTCTTCTGCTGCACGAGCTGCCACTCGTAATCGTTCACGGCGACCCATCTCGCCTGGCCGATGAACGCGCGCAGCTCCTCCCCGCCGAAGGTCGGCAGCTGCTGCCCCGGGTCGAAGATGAACGGGATGCCTGCCGCGGCGAACTGGGCGGCGTGCTGGATCATGGCGTCGCGCCCATCGGGCGCAACGATTCCCAGCGCGATGTCCGCCGCATCCGACACCTTGTTGAGATGCGCGTGCTGCATCGCGCCCGGATGGAACGCGGTGATCTGGTTGTTGTCCAGGTCCGTCGTGATGAACCCCTGTGCCGTGTGCTCGGAATCGATCACCTTGATGTGGTCCCGCGGGACACCGTGCGCCTTCATCCACTCGCCGTAGGGCCCGAAGTCGCGCCCGACGGTCGCCATGGGATAGCCGGCATCCCCGAGAAGCCTGAGATTGTAAGCGATATTGCCGGCGCATCCGCCGAATTCGCGCCGCAGCTGCGGTACGAGGAAAGCGACGTTGAGGATGTGGATCTTGTCGGGGAGGATGTGATCCTTGAAGCGGCCGTCGAACCGCATGATGCTGTCGAACGCCACCGATCCGCAGATGAGCGCCCGCCGTGCCTGCGCTCCGCGGCCTCGGCTCGAGGATGCGGGGGTCAAGCGCTCACCGTGAACTTCTCGTTGCCCTTGTCGAGGTCGAACGCACCGTCGACCACACCCCGAAGCCAGCGCGCCGTCGCCATGACGCCTCCGAACGCATAGAAGTGGGGATGCGCGAGATGCGTCGTGCCCCGCGCGGCGCACCCCTGGACGAGGCCGATCAGCATCTCATCCGGCGACATCGCAAGGCCCGCGATGCGGCCCATGAGCCCGAGGCCCTTGCCGAGCTGGCCGAGCGAGGCGCCGATCCCGCACTGGACCGCGAACTTGATGAGCTTCGGCAGCGGCGTCGGACCCGCGATGCCGATGTGCACGGGCAGCCGGATCCCGTGCTCCGTCAGCTGCCGGTCCCACGTACCCACGGCGCCGGGGTTGAAGCTGAACTGCGTGCAGATGTGCACCGCCGTCCCCGTGCGGTCGGCGAAAGCCTGCTTGGCCGTGAGAGCGCTCCACAGCGTCTCGGGTGCGACGGCCGGGTGGCCTTCGGGATGGCCCGCGACCCCCACCTTGCGGATGCCGCACTCGACGATCGCGCCGGAATCGAGGATCTCGAGCGTACTCCTGAACTCGCCTGCGGGAGGATCGCGGTCCCCCGCGACGAGCAGCACCTGGTCGATGTCGGCATCCCGCAGCCGCCGCAGCGCATCGCGCAGGACCTGCTCGCTCTCGATGCGCCGCGCGACGATGTGAGGAGAGGCCCGAAGACCTGCCGCCCGAACCTTCGAGGCGATCCTCACCACGTCATCCACCGTGGCCTTCGGTGTGTGTGCGACATAGACGGTGGTGCCGGACGGCAGCACGCCCGCGAGCTCGGGTACGAGTCCCTCGTCGTGGGGTGAGATCTCGGTGGAGGTGCCGTGGGCGAACTCGACGATCCGGCGCTTGAGCTCATCCCCACCGAGCGGGGCCGTGTCGTTCGCGTGCGCGTTCAAAGTTGCGTTCATGGTCGTTGCAGGAAACCGGTCTTGAGTGGATCGGTGAAAGTCGCGACGCGCCGAGCGGTCTCAGCCGCGCCGGCGGGTCACGACGAACGTCTCGTCGTTGAACCACAGCCCGCCGTGCTGCTGCAGCACCTGCTGCGTCGCTTCGAGGTAGGCGCCATTTTGCACGACGGAGTCGAGCCGCTCATCCTCGATCTGGTTGACATAGATCGCGGCGTTCCACGCTGCGAACAGCGTCGAGGTGCCGATACGATCTCCGATCTCGGACGGCAGTGTGTGCATCTCGTAGCGGAATATCGCCTTGTCGTCCGGCAGCGCCGTCAGCGTGAAGTCGCGCGCGTCCCGGCCGAGCTCGGCCTTGACTGCGGCGAGCAGCTGGTGACGGTCCACCTGGAACGGATTCTCTCCCGGCCAGAGCTTGCGGATGATCTCGAGCGCGGGATCCTTGCCGCACGACTGGATGGCGAGCAGCCGGCCGCCCGGCGAGAGGCTGTGGATGAGCGGCGCGAGCACCCTCTGGGCCTTGAATTCGGCCGACATGCGGGCCCGCCAGGGCTGTGAGGCGACGATGAGATCGTAGCTCTCGAAGATCCTGCCGGGCTTCGGGATCACCGAGTCGAGCAGGAACTTGTGGTCCTCGCGATAGACGACCAGCACCGAGGGTCTCAGGTAGACGGGATTGCCGCTTTTCGGGCTCGAGCGGGTCTGCCAGCCGTAATCGAGGGTGGGCCCCAGCTCCTCGATCTGCTCCGCGTACTCGTGAGCGGAGCTGCCGGTGAGGCGCACCTCCTGCCAGTTGAGCGCGGCGGCGACGTG
>JASHTA010000493.1 GCA_030040795.1 Gammaproteobacteria bacterium
TTGCGCCTGATGTGGCAAATGCGATGATTCTGCTGGGTGGAACCAGGCCCCTCCTCGTGGTATTCGACGCCGCTAACCTGCACCTTGAAGCTATCCTCGCGCCGCATTGACGAGCGGGATCCGGCTGGATGACCGCCGCCTTCTCCGAGCTCTCGGCCTTCCCGGCGGTCTTCATCGCGAGCTGCCTGGTGCTTGGCCTGCTGGTCGGCAGCTTTCTCAACGTGGTGATCTACCGCCTTCCGATCATGCTCGAGCGGGAGTGGCGCGAGCAGTGCGAGGAGCTCGCACGGGAAGGTGCGGCTTCGGGCCCGCACACGACGCAGGTGGTCCGTGAGCCCTTCAATCTTCTCGTGCCGCGCTCCGCGTGTCCCTCTTGCAAGGCGCCGATCACGGCGCTCCAGAACATCCCGATCGTGAGCTATTGGATCCTCGGCGGCCGCTGCGCGGCCTGCGGCGCGCGGATCGGCGTCCGTTATCCGCTCGTCGAGGGCCTGACCGGCGTGCTGTCCGCGCTCGTCGCCTGGAAGCTCGGCTTCGGGTGGCCGGCCCTCGCCGGCCTGGTGCTGACTTGGTTTCTGGTCGCGCTGACCTTCATCGACATCGACCATCAGCTCCTCCCCGACAATCTCACCCTCCCGCTCGTGTGGCTCGGCTTGGTGCTCAGTTTGTGGGGACCCCAAGCAGAGGGTGCGCCGTTACCCATCGACCTGCGGTCGAGTCTCATCGGGGCCGTCGCCGGATACCTGAGCCTCTGGAGCATCTACCACCTCTTCCGTCTGCTCACCGGTAAGGAAGGCATGGGCTACGGCGACTTCAAGCTGTTCGCGGCGCTCGGCGCGTGGCTCGGCTGGCAGATGCTGCTGCCCATCATCCTGGTCGCTGCTGCGGTGGGCGCTGTGACTGGCATCGTCAGCCTGTGGGCGAAGGGAAAGGATAGGGGGACGCCGATTCCATTCGGTCCCTTTCTCGCCGCGTCGGGCTGGCTCATGCTGATGTTCGGCCACGAGCTCGTCGCGAAGTACCTGGGCCTGTTCGCTATCTCGCATTAAGCACCTGAAAATACTTGGGATTCGTGCTGACCCGAGGTCTACGATGGGTACGAATTCGCCGCCGCTGAAGCAGCAGGCGCACGCACTGATCGACAACTTGCCCGACACGGCCACGTGGGACGATGTGAGGATCGAAATCATCACCGTCCAGCACTACCGGCAGCGACTTCCGCGCAATCGCAAGCGTCTGACAAAAACTCGTCCGTAAGCAACCTCCTTTGATCTGCCTCGGCGTGCGGTGCGCCGTTGTTCTTTGGCCCATGTAAGCTCCACTGCATGGATGGCCAGGCACGAATCCTCCGCGTGGGGCTGACCGGCGGCATCGCGAGCGGCAAGTCGACCGTCGCTCGGCTGTTCTCCGCCCTTGGCGTACCCATCATCGACGCCGATGTACTCTCGCGCGAGGTCACGGCGCCGGGAAGCCCGCTCCTACGCCATATCGCCGAGCGATTCGGCGAGGCATTCATCGGCGCCGACGGGAGCCTCGATCGGCGAGCCCTGCGCCGCGTCGTATTTGCGGACCCGCAGGTGCGGGCAGACCTCGAGGCGCTGACGCACCCCGCGATCTTCCAGGCGATGGAGCAGCGCTCGGCGACGGCGGGTGGACCTTACCAGGTCCTCGTCCTGCCCCTGCTCGTTGAGAAGAGCCACGCGACGCTCGCCCACCGCGTGCTCGTCGTGGACTGCGACGAGTCGCTCCAGATCCGGCGCCTGCAGGCGCGGGATGGCTCGACGCTCGAGGAAGCCCGGGCCATTCTCGCGGCCCAGGCCCCGCGCGCGGCTCGGTTGCAGGCCGCCGATGAGGTCATCACGAACGACGGCGATCTCCAGTCCCTGCGCATCCAGGTCGAGCGGTGCCATTCGAGATATCTCCAGCTCGCGGCCCAAGCGCCACCTTGACGCCTCCGCGGGCCGGTTGGCCGTTTACGGGCGGCAACCGTGTCGAGCACAATACGTCGATGGCCGAAATCGTCGATCCCGAGCAAGAGGCAACGCCCGCAGGTCAGGACGAGGTCTTGATCTTCGAGCAGCCGCTCAACGAGCGGATGCGCACATTCCTGCGGCTGGACTTCCTCTACAACCAGGCGCTCTACCACAACGAGACCCCGACCCAGTGGGGCAGCCGGGCGGCGATGTCGAGCTTGCTCGACATTCTCGCGATTACCACACGCGGCGACAGCCGGTCCGACGTGCTGAAGGAGCTCGAGCGGCACCTCGCGTCCCTGAGCGAGTACCAATCGAAGCCCGGCGTGGACGACAGCCGGCTGCACACCGTCATGTCGAACCTGGTGCGCCTGCGGACGGATCTGCTCGGCTCCGGCTCCGTCTTCCTACAGCCGCTCCGGGACTCCGAATTCCTGAACGCCATCAAGCACCGGAGCGCGATTCCGGGCGGGACGTGCGAATTCGACCTGCCCGATTATTTCTACTGGCTGAGCCAGCCTGCGGAGGCACGGATCCAGACGTTCGGCCAGTGGCTCGGGATGCTGCGGCCCATGTGCGATGCCATCTCGGAGCTGCTCTGGCTCACGCGCCAGAGCGGCCGCGCCCGGCCCGAGACCGCCCAGACCGGCGTGTTCCACATCACGTTCGATCGCGACTCGCCCGCGCAGCTGCTGCGCATCGCGCTGCCGGCCTCGCTCGGCTTGTATCCGGAGATCAGCGGCAGCCACTACCGCTGCAGCATCCGCTTCCTCACGTGGAACGGTCTTGCGGCGCGCCCAACTCAGGTCGAGAGCGACGTGCAGTTCATGTTGAGCTGCTGCACGTAGAGTCCGTGCCGGAAGCGCGCGTCAAGTGTCCCACCTGCGGGCGACTCATCGAGTGGTCCGAGGCCTCGCCCTACCGGCCCTTCTGCAGCGAGCGCTGCAAGCTGATCGACTTCGGCGCGTGGCTCACCGAGCAACGCGGCATCCCGGGCGATACCGCGCCGCCGCAGAGCGGGGAGGAGCCGGCGCCGCCTCCCGAGCATCCGGAGCCTGGGAAACGCTGATGGCGCCGGGCACAGCGCCATTGCGAACGCGTCAGTGATTCTTGCGAAATACACGCGATTTGTCCGTTGACGTTGGGTCCGCTCGAGCATAACTTCGACGGCTTCCTGACTCATTTGCAGTCGATCGATGGAATATGCAATGACCACCGTAACTGTTCAGCTCACTGAGCAACAGGTCAAAATACTCAAAGCCCGGACCGGGAAAAAGACCACAGCCGCGGCGCTCAAGGCGTGGATCGCGCGGTCGGATCCAAAGCGATCGACCGTCAAGCTGCAAGAGGCGCTCAGACAGTCGCTCAAAGAAGACGCGGCAGGGAAGGGACGGAGCTTCGCAAGCGGCAAAGAGGCGATCCGTTGGCTCGAAAGCTGATCATCCTCCCGCGCTTTAAGCGGGACTATCGCCATGCACGCAAACATTGGGAGTTTGAACAGGAAACGCTGGAGTACGTATTTGACGTCCTGATTTCAGGTGCGAAACTTCCTGCGGCGTTTCGCGAGCACCCTTTACGTAAACGCGATGTTAACTGGGCTGGCTTTATGGAGTGCCATTTGGGAGTAGATCTCCTGATGATCTATAGGATCCGGCGGGGTGCCGTAATCCTTCACCGCATCGGAGATCATCAGCGGCTATTTGGAATTCCTCCATCCGATCGGCGCCGCCCGTCCAGGCAACGCGGAAGACCGCTCCACTAGCCGAGCGAACTCCCGGCTGCGAATCGCGGCTTTCGGCGGCTGCCCGACAGCCGCTCTACGGAAACTTGATCTTCCCGCCGCCCGGACCGGGCCCTCCCGGGCCCAGCGCGCCGCCGCCCACCTCGGGCACGACGATGCGCGATGCCGCCTCGCGACGATACTCGCGCGCTTCCTCGATCGCCTCGTCCAGCGCCGCCTTCATCGCGTCCGGAAACTTCTTGAGCGCGTCCTCGAGCGTCGAGGCCTCGATATCGAACGCGAGCGGAAGCACGCCAGCCGGCGTGAGCAGCTGAGTCTGGCCGGAGTAGAGCACGGCGCGCGTGCCGTCGGCCGTGCCGTCGAGTTTGATAGGCGTCAGGCGGCGAAGCGTCCCCGCCTTGCGGTCGGTAATGATCTCCTCGCGATACAGGCCGTTCGGGTCCAGCTTGATGTCGGGGATGTCGGGTTGGGATGCCATGTCGGTCCGTTCGCTGCTCGGATTG
>JASHTA010000494.1 GCA_030040795.1 Gammaproteobacteria bacterium
GACGCGGCCTTGCGTACGAGGATCAACGCGGACTCCAGCTCGCGCGCGTTGTCCTCGAATCGCTGTCGGTTGAGCGTGTAACCCTGCACGAGGTGATCCCGCAGTGTCGCAGTGGCCCATTGCCGGAAGCGCACGCCCCGGCGGGAGTTGACCCGGTAGCCGACGGAAATGATCGCGTCCAGGTTGTAGTGCTTGACCCGGCGGCGGACGTGCCGACGGCCCTCGATTTGAACTACTAAGAAATCCTTAGTAGTTGCCGCTTCGTCTAACTCGTTGTCTAAAAAGACATTTCCGAGATGCATCAGGACGTTCTCGGGCGTCGTCTCGAACAGCTCGGCCATCTGCCGCTGTGTCAGCCAAACCGTGTCTTGGTCGAGCCGCACATCCACCCGAACGCCTCCGTCGGGCGCTTCGTAGACAAGGATCTCACCCCCCGGCGTCTCGGCCATTGCAGCGCCTCCTACTGAACCCTTTCAAAACTACCCGAGTGGCGGGGCGTGACGGGGTTCCGCCGAAGCGCTCCATCAGCGCCTTCAGCCTCTCGACTTGCCGGCTCACCGGATCGCTCGCGTCACTCCGCAGGCAGCGGGCGAACTCCCCGTCCTGCTCGGCCATCTGGGTCTCGAGTGCGTGGTGACCTCGCCGAGCGCGCGAAGGCGAAGGGCGTGGAGATCAGTCAGCTCGTCAACGAGCCGCTGAGGAAATCCGCGGAGTCGCCCGTGACGTGCGCCGGTGCGTACGGTGACGAGACGAATCCACGCATGCATCCCCTGATTGAAAGGAACCGCGACGAGATCGCCAGGCTTCGCACATGTTCGCGGTGTACTTTATTTCGCGACTGTCCGTCAAGTTATGCAATAGAGCACCTTGCAGCGGCAGGACGTCAGATTCACAGACTGAATCGGACGTCCACGACATGGGGGACGTCATGATGATGTTGACGAGCGATTTTCCAGGTACCCATCTTCCAGCGGGAGACGTGGGTACTGTTATCCATGCTCATTCCGAAAGTGCCGCCTACGAAGTCGAGTTCTCTACCCTGACAGGCGAGACCGTGGCTGTGGTGACGGTGCTGTCCTCCCAATGCCGCCCTGTCGCGGCGATCGTGCCTATCGTGGACTTCGCCGACCGTAGCCGCCAGCGACCTTTGCTCCCTCTCAAGGGTACCGGAAGTGGCCTATCGGGTGAGGATAGCCGCCGCACCCTGCGAGAGCTGCGCGACGAATGGAACCGCTGACGCTCGACGGTCTGCCCGAGCAGGCCCTGCTCCTTCTCGACACACCGCCGATTATCTACTGCCTCGAGAACCACCCCGAGCTTGAGCCCCGCTCCCAGCCGCTGTTTGAAGCGCACCGCCGGAGCGAGCTCCGTTTTGCAGTGACGACGATCACTTTCGCCGAGGTCCTGACTGGGCCGCTGCAGGCCCAGGACGAGGCACTCGCCCGTCGCTACCGCGCCGTCCTCGAATCGTGGCGCGTCGTCGATCTCGACCCCGATATCGCCGAGAGTGCTGCGCGCCTGCGTGAGTCCTTGCGTCTAAAGCTTCTCGACGCTGTACAAGCCGCAAGCGCCTTCGCCATCAACGCCGATGCACTCGTCACCCACGAGCGCGATTTCTCGCGCCTCACCGCCTTGCGCGTGATCTCCTGAGCGTTCGAATCACTGGCGCGGCCCTCCCCGGCGTCCTCTATCGCGACTCCAACACCCGCATCCTCCCCGAGCGGCTCGCACATCGCCTCGAGCTCCTCGCGGTCGAACTCCGGTAGCTCTCGAGAAACGGCATCCATGATGCGCGAGCGAGGTCTCACCCGGAGCGCGCGACGAGGCGCCCAGCTTCATTCGCTCCGGCGCGATCGTGAGTCTGCAGACGCCGCCGGATAACATATCGCACTGCAGCATCCCAGCTCGGCTACGCCACTCCGTCCTACGCCGGTGCGCTGTGAAGGACCGCTCAGACGACTCTCGGCCCCGCCATTAACATTAAGTGAACCCAGTATTTGTGGATGTAATGAGTAAGCCTGTCGTTCTCATCGTCGACGACGAGCCGGATCCGCTTGAGCTCGTGAGCCTCACCCTGAGCCGCATGAGCCTGGAGACCCGCACCGCTGCCGATGTGGCCTCCGCGCAGCGCCTGCTCAAAGCGCAGCAATTCGAGCTGTGCCTGACCGATATGCGACTGCCGGACGGGGACGGCCTCGACCTCGTCGAGTGGATTCAGAGGCACCGGCCGGGTGTTCCGGTCGCCGTAATCACGGCGCACGGCAACGTCCAGTCGGCCGTACGGGCACTGAAGCTCGGCGCATTCGACTTCGTCTCCAAGCCGCTCGACCTCAGCGTGCTTCGAAAGCTCGTCGGCAGCGCCCTCAAGCTCGGCGCTCGGTCGGACGGCACGACTACAACAACTTCCGGCGCCGCGCGCCTGATCGGCAATTCGCCCATCATGCAGCAGCTGCGCGAGATGATCGACCGGGTCGCGCGGAGTCAGGCGCCCGTCCATATTTACGGCGAGTCCGGCACCGGCAAGGAACTCGTGGCGCGGCTGATTCACGAGAGCGGCGCGC
>JASHTA010000060.1 GCA_030040795.1 Gammaproteobacteria bacterium
CCTCGCTCCAGCGGTCCGGCCGATCGCCGTACATCTGCCGCAGGAAGGCCCGGGGCTCCCGCCGCAGGGCGGACTCCACCTCGCGAGCGAGCGCGAGCGTGCGCGCGACGGACCACTGCGGCACCAAGCCCGCGTGAATGAGCAGATCGCCTCGATCGAAGTGTGCGAGCGGACGATGGAGCAGCCACTCGAGGAGCTCGTCCCGGTCCGGCGCGGCGAGCACCTCATCGAGCGTATCGCCGCGCTTGGCGGGCTCGCGCCCGTCCAGCGCGAGCGCGAGCAGATGAAGGTCGTGATTTCCCAGCACGACCACCGCACTGTCGCCGAGCGAGCGAACGTAGCGAAGCGTCTGCAGCGAGCGCGGGCCGCGATTGACGAGATCCCCGACGAGCCAGAGCTGATCCCGGTCGGGCGAGAAGCGGATGCGCTCGATCAGCACGCGCAGCTCGTCCGCACAGCCCTGGACATCTCCGATCGCATAGCGCATCCGGGGGCTCGCGCCGCGGCGCGTCAGTGCAATACGCCGGGTATCGCGAGACGGAAGGGCGCGATCGGCGCATCGAAGCTGCGGCCGTCCTCGGCGATCATTTGATAACTGCCTTGCATCACGCCGACCGGCGTCTCGATCATCGCCGCGCTCGAATAGCGGAAACCCTGGCCCGGCTTCAGGTAAGGTTGCTCGCCGACGACCCCGTCGCCTCGCACTTCCTGCACCTTGCCGTTCGCGTCGGTGATGATCCAATGGCGCGTGAGCAGCCGCGCGGGCGTCGAGCCCTCGTTGCGGATCGTGATCGTGTACGAGAACACGTAGCGGGTTTTCACCGGATCGGACTGCTCGGCGACGAAAGCGGTCTCGACATCGACCCGGATCGCATGGTCGGGGACTTGATCGGCCTGTTCCATCGAGCTCATCTTAACCTGCCGATGCGCATGGCGAGCACGTCGCACGGCGCGGCATGCAAAACGGTGTCCTCGGTGAGATTGAGGAGGATGGAGGGACCGTGGCGCTCGCGGCTGCTCACGATGATCAGGTCGACATTGCGCTCGCGCGCGCTGCGGACGATCTCCGCCTTGACGTTGCCCGCCTCGACGCGGCACGAATCCTCGGGAATTCCGGCCTCGGCCGCGAGGGCCGCGAGCTGCTTGCGGGCGCGCGTCAGCAGCTCCTCCTCGATCTGGACGGCGGGCATGAGCGTCTCGCCCATCGGCTCGACGGGCACGTACTCCACCACGTGGAGCACCTCGAGATCGGCTCCGAGGGCGGCGGCGAGCGTTTGCGCTCGGCGGGCGATCGAAGGGCTATCCTCGTTCAGCTCGATCGCGAGCAGGATACGGCGATAGACGGTCATGGAAGAGTTCCCGCATGCAGTCATCGCTGGACGTGTCTCGTGCCCCTGGCATCCTAACCCATCGAGGGAGCGGAGGGCGACGGGGAGCTCGCTGCCCCTGCACCCGCGGCCCGGGCGAGGTCGTTGAAGGCCTGCGGAGCGAGCGTCTCGGGGCGTGCCCCCGGATCGATGCCGCAAGCCGCGATCTGCTCGGAGCCGACGAGCCCCTTCAGCGCGTTGCGCAGGGTTTTGCGCCGCTGGGCGAACGCTGCGGCGACGACCTTTCCATAATCCGGCGCCACGACGAATGCGGGCTGCGGCAACACCTTCAAGCGAACGAGGGATGACCACACCTTCGGAGGGGGCTGGAAGGCCCCGGGACCAACGTCGAACAGCCGTTCTGCGCTGACCCTCGGCGCCAGCATGACGGTGAGTCGGCCATATTCCCCCGTCCCCGGGCGGGCCGTGATGCGGGCGACGACCTCCCGTTGCAGCATGAAATGCATGTCCTCCACGGAGCCGCTGCAGTCGAGAACATGAAAGAGGAGCGGTGTCGAGAGGTTGTAGGGGAGATTGCCGACGAGCCGAAGGCGCCCGCCGCGCTGACCGGCCAGGGCTGCGAGATCGAGATCGAGCGCGTCTCCGCCATGCAGCGTGAAGCGGGTATCCGGCGCGAGCTCGGTACCGAGCGCCGCGGCCAGGTCCCGATCGATCTCGATGGCATCGAGCGTCGCCAGATCCGCCGCAAGCAACTGGCGCGTGAGGGCGCCGCGGCCGGGACCGATCTCGACGAGGTGCTCCCCCGCTCGCGGATCGATCGCGCGGGCGATCCGCGCGATCACCGCGGGATCATGGAGGAAGTGCTGGCCGAAGCGCTTGCGCGAGCGCGCCACGGCTCAGACGGCGGCCAGTTGCACGGCCAGGCTCAGCGCGGCAAGGAGGCTGCTCGCGTCTGCACGGCCGCTGCCGGCCAGGTCGAGCGCGGTGCCGTGGTCCACCGACGTGCGCACGATGGGCAGGCCGAGCGTCACGTTGACTGCGCGGTCGAAGCACGCATGCTTGATGACCGGCAGTCCCTGGTCGTGATACATCGCGAGCACGGCATCGTACCGCTCGAGGAGCCGTGGAACGAAGATCGTATCGGCGGGCACCGGGCCGTCGGCCTGAATGCCGCGAGCCCGCGCCAAAGCGAGCGCGGGAGCGATGATCCGGGTCTCCTCATCGCCGAGGTGTCCGCCTTCTCCGGCATGAGGATTGAGTCCGCACACGGCAATCCGCGGCGCCGCGAGGTGCCACCAGCGCCGCAGATCGCGGTCGAGGATCTCGAGCACCTCGCGGAGCGAGTCCACGCTGATCGCGCCGCTCACGGCGTGAAGGGGCAGGTGAGTCGTCGCGAGCGCCACGCGAAGAGATCCGGCGGCCAGCATCATGACCGGGCGGGGCGCGGACGTCCTCTCCGCGAGATATTCCGTGTGTCCCGAGAAGGCAAAACCGGCATCGAGGATGCAGCTCTTTTGCACGGGCGCGGTCACCATCGCGTCGAATTCCCTCGCGAGGCAGCCGTCGATGGCGCGGTTCAGCATCTCGAGCACGGAGCGGGCATTACGCGTGTCGAGCCGGCCCGGCTCGCTCCGCACTGCGAGAGGACAGTCGAGGACCTCCAGGCGGCCGGCCTCGTGCACCCTGCGCTCGGCCGGCACATAGGGCCGCAGCTCGACATCCTCCAAGTGCAGCAGGCGTGCCCGCTCCCGCAACAAGCTTGAGTCCGCGAGGCAGACGAGCCGGCAAGGGAGCTCGCTGCGCGCGAGCGAGAGACACAAATCAGGCCCGACTCCGGCCGGCTCACCGGAGGTGAGGGCGATGCGGGGGACGCCGCGCACTACTACATCTTGTACTGGACGTAGGCCTCGTCTCGCAGGCGCCGCAGCCACAGCTCGGTTTGCTCCTCGGCCTTGCTGGCGCGGACTTCCTCGGCAGCGTGCTCGCGCTTGAGCTCGTTCGTGCTGTCGACGCGCCGGCGGCCGAGCACCTGCACGAGGTGCCAGCCGTACTGGGTGTGGATCGGCTCGCTGATCTCCCCGATCTTCAAGCTCTCGACCTCTTTCTTGAACTCGGGCGGGAAAGCGTCCGGGTTCTCCCAGCCGAGATCCCCACCGTCGCCCGCCGAGCCGGGGTCCTGGGAGTTGGCTTGCGCGAGAGCTCCGAAGTCTTGTCCGTGCAGGATCTGGCCGCGGAGATTCTCGAGCTTGCCTTTCACGGTCGCATCGTCCTGCAGGTCGTTGGTCCGCATCAAGATCTGGCGGACGTGAACCTGATCGACCACAACCTTCTCTCCGGTATCGCGTACGCCGTCGAGCTTGATGATGTTGTATCCGTTTGGCGCGCGGAGGGGCGCACTGACCTCACCGGGCTTGAGCTTCAATATGGCGTCCGATAGAAACGTCGGCAGCTCCGTGCCCTTGAGCCAGCCGAGGGAGCCGCCCTGGAGCGCCGTGTCGCTGTTGGAGTTGGCGATCGCGAGCTTGGCGAAGTCCTCGCCGGACTTGGCGTGCTGGTACACATCCTGAGCATGCTGGGCCGCCTGCTCGAGCTGCGCCGGCGTCGCGTTTTCCGGCACCGCGATGAGGATGTGGGAGACGTTGTACTCGCTCGATTCCGAGGGGTGCTTCGCCTGGTCCGCGAGATACTGGTCGACCTCGCGCGAGGTGACGCTGATGTGCTTCAGAACGTCCCGCTCGCGCAGCAGCCGGAAGATGAGCGAGCGGCGAATGCCCTCGCGGTACGAGGTGTAATCGATGCCCTGCTGGGCGAGCGCATCCGGCAGCTGCGACAGCGTCATCTTGTTGCGCTGGGCGATCTCGAGGAGCGCATCGTTCAGCTGCTCGTCGGAGACCTTGATGCCGTCATGGACGGCCTCCTGCATCTCGAGCTCCTGGACGATGAGCTGCTCCAGCACCTGGTGCCGCAGCACGTTCTCCGCGGGCAGCTCGCTCTTTTGCCCCTTCGCGTTCTCGATGACCTGCGCCAGCTCGTCATCGACCTCGCTCGCGAGCACCACGCCGTCGTTCGCGATGGCGGCGATCCTGTCGAGCGGGACGCCCCGCGTGGTGAGGTCGCGGGTCTGCGCGTGCGCGACGCCCGCAGCCCACAGCGGGAGGAGCACGCAGAGGACTGCCGGCTCCAGCATGCGGCGAGCCCGCCCCAGCGCATGGCGGGTCCGAAAGAACGAAGCCCAGGATGGGCGGCCGAGCTTTTCCATAATTTTTAACGACTTGATGAGGGAGGCGAGTATCCCCGAATCGCCGTTCCGAGGAAAGCGTCCGTAGCAGGTCCGACACCCGCGAGCCCGCTAAGTTGCAGCTGGAACATGAAAGCCGTGTCCTGCTGGCCGGTGCCGTTCACCAGGTAGCGCCGGGCGAGCAGCCGAACGCGCCAGCAGCAGGCACGGTACTCAAAACCGAGCAGGCGGTCGAGTCCCTCATGGGCATCGAGATCGTAGACCCAGCGCGCAAGAAGATGCCAGTTGCGAGCGATCGGCCATGCGCCCGAAACCTCGGCCTGATTGAGGCTCTGGTCCTGGGAGAAGCTCGAGCTCGGCGTACCGAGGCCGGAGGGGATCTCCCCGGGCTGGGCGAGGGCCGAGGGCAGCACGATGTCACGCTGATAACGATAGGCGATGTTGATGACCGACTCCGCCTCGGGCTTGTATTGCAGCTGCGCGAAGGTGCGCTCCTCCTGCGACTGCGCCGGGTTCCAATCGAGGTTGAGGTCCACGTTCCAGTTCTGGTAGGCGCTCACGACGAAGTCCCCCACGAGGTCCGATTTCTCCCGCCCGTCGAGATCCTCCCCCGGCAGCTGCACGCGGGGTGTCTCGATGTAATAAGCCTGCCCGAGCGTCGCCGTGAGGAATTGCTGCCCGCTCGTCGTGTCGAGCAGCCGGCTCGTGATGCCGGTCGTCACCTGGTCGGCATCGCTGATGCGGTCGTCGCCCACATAGCGGTTGGTGCGAAACAGCTCGACGAGATTCGGATCCGGCAGCGCCGTGTCGAAGAGCGGCAGCTGGTCCTGGTCTCGGTAGGGGACGTAGAGATAGAGCATCCGCGGCTCGAGCGTGAGAGTGCGGTCGCCGTTCGCGCCGAGCAGCCGGTCGAACTTGAGGCCGGTATCGAAGCTCGTGATCGGCAGCGTACGCGAGGGGGACCGATCCGCGCCGAACATGACATTGTCGAGCTCGTACTGCGTGTAGCGCCAAGCGACGCTCAAGCGGATGAAGTAGCCGGGATCCTCATAGTCGATCCCGACGTTCGGCATGAGATCGAGACGCCAGCCCGTGATGCCGACCGCGCGGGTGAAGTCGACCATCTCCGAATCGAACCCGTAGTGGAGGATCTGCGACGGTCCCCATCCGAAGTCCCCGTCCGCCCAGAGCCAGGGCGCGCGAGCGTAGGGGCGGTACTGGTCGGGGAGGTATTGCGCCGGGACGGGCAGCTGCACGGCGACAGGCTGGTACTCCTGTGCCGCGGCGCCGAGGTTCCAGTACTCGTCGCGGTAGGTCACCTGAGCGAGGCGCTCGAGGAACGCGGTGCTCGTCGTCTCCGGGCCGCTGCCGAAATCCTGGAAGTAGAGCGGGTCGCTCACGTTCGCCGCATCGACGAGCATGCGGACGTTGTCCGGCAGGCTCACGACATCGTGGAACGTGACGAAGCTGCGGTCGGAGCTGCCGATCTCGCTTGCCGGCAGGCCCGCGGCGGCGGCGGCGGCGAGGAGGCTGCTCTCCTCGGAGTCGAAGCGCTGGTCGTCCGGCAAGAAGTGCCACTGCAGCTCCCCGCTCTGAATGTCCGTGAGAAAGCGCGCGTCGCCCGCGAGATCGATGCCCCGGCGCGAGTAGTACATCGGCGAGAAGGTGAGATCCGCGTTCGGCGCGATGTTCCAGTAGTAGGGCACCTGGAGCTCGTACCCGCTGACCGTGCTGTTGCCGGCGCTCGGGAACAGAAAGCCGCTCTTGCGCTCGCTGCTGAGCGGAAAGGAGAGCCACGGCAGGTACAGGATCGGCACCCCCTCGAAGTCGATGCTCGCGTCGCGGCCGGTGCCGACCTGCCGGTTGGTATCGAGCGTCAGCGTCCGCGCATGCAGCTCCCAGGATTGATCGGTCATGCGGCAGGTGGTGAACGTGACCCCTTTCAGATCGAGTATGCCCTTCGGGGTAAGGTCGAGCTGCTTGGCCGAGCCATGACCGGAGCGCTGGAGCAGATCGAACTGGGCAGAGTGGACTTGGGCGCCGGCGGCCGGGGAGTACTTCCCATCGCTTCCGCTCAACCGCACGATCGGGTCCTGGTAGGTGACCGCGCCCTTCGCGGTGAGGGCATTCGTAGCGCGATCGTACTGCGCCTCGTCGGCGTGGACCTCGCGGTCGCCCTGGCGCACCACGACGTGGCCTCGCAGAACGACATTACCGTTCTGCCCGGCATCGATCGTGTCGCTCTCCGCGTTGAGCCCCGCGTTGAGAGTCGGTTTGGTCTCCTTGACGAAGGGGCCGAGGCCGCTGCGAACGTCGGAGGGGCAGAGCAGTCCATCGGCGTGCGCGATGCCGCAGAACGGCGCGGCGGCCAATAGGGAGAGCGCCAGCCGATACGCCTGTCCCGAGCGTGACGGCCGGCACAGCGGCGGCAATGGACGCGGAGGCAGCATGCGGCTCGGCATTATAATGGCGTGCTGCCGCCAAACCGCGCTCGAAGCTTCGCCGCATTGTAAAACTCCATGTCTCACGACGACGCGCGCCTCGCGCTGGTTCTCGATTGGCTCACCCGCGATGTTCGGCTCGATGTCGAGCGCATCGAGCCGGCCTCGAGCGATGCCAGCTTCCGCCGCTACTTCCGCGTGTTCCACCGCGGCGGGACGCTCATCGTCATGGATGCGCCGCCGCAGAGCGAGGACGTGCGTCCGTACGTCAAGGTGAGCGGGATGCTCGAGGCTCTCGGCATCCACGTTCCGCGCCTTCACGAGGCGGACGATCGCCGCGGCCTCTTGCTCCTCGAGGATCTCGGGTCCACTCCGTACCTCTCCCGGCTCGCG
>JASHTA010000495.1 GCA_030040795.1 Gammaproteobacteria bacterium
GAGGCGTCGGGCTCGGTGAGGATGCGGACGAAGTCCTCCACCTTGAGCGAGTCGAGCTCGACGCGGATCGGGAGCCTCCCCTGAAGCTCCGGGATGAGATCGGACGGCTTCGAGAGATGGAACGCGCCGGACGCGATGAACAGGATGTGATCGGTCTTGATTTGCCCGTACTTGGTCGCGACCGTCGAGCCCTCGACGAGCGGCAGCAGATCCCGCTGCACCCCCTCGCGCGACACGTCCGCGCCGATGGTCTCCTGCCGGCGAGTCACCTTGTCGAGCTCGTCGATGAAGACGATCCCATTCTGCTCGGCGTTCGCGAGCGCCTTCACCTTGAGCTCATCCTCGTTGATGAGCTTCGCGGCCTCCTCGTCGGTGAGGAGCTTCACGGCCCCCCTCACCTTCACCTTGCGCGTGCGCGTCCGATTGCCGCTCAGGTTCTGGAACATCGACTGGAGCTGCTGCTGCATCTCCTCCATCCCGGGCGGCGCCATGATCTCGACGCCCATGGGGAGCATGCGCACTTCCACCTCGATCTCGCGCTCGTCGAGCTCGCCCTGCCGCAGCATCGCGCGGAACTTCTGGCGCGTCTCCGCATCGCGCGGCTCGTGAGGCTCGTCGGTGGAGAAGCCCATCGTGCGCGGCCGGGGCAGCAGCGCATCGAGCACCCGCTCCTCGGCCGCCTCCGCTGCGCGCTGGCGCACCTTATCCATCTCCTGCTCGCGGGTGATCTTGACCGCAACGTCCGCGAGCTCCTTGATGATGGAATCGACATCACGCCCGACGTAGCCCACCTCCGTGAACTTCGTCGCCTCGACCTTGACGAACGGCGCATTGGCGAGCTTCGCGAGGCGGCGCGCGATCTCGGTCTTGCCGACACCGGTCGGCCCGATCATCAGGATGTTCTTCGGCGTGATCTCCTGGCGCAGCGGCTCGCCGACCTGCATCCGGCGCCAGCGGTTGCGCAGCGCAATCGCGACCGCGCGCTTGGCGGCGTCTTGGCCGATGATGTGCTTGTCCAGCTCTTGAACGATCTCGCGGGGGGTGAGGGCTCGCGTCATGCGGGGCTACTTCAGCTCGTCGACGAGGAGATTGCGGTTCGTATAGATGCAGATATCGGCGGCGATGCCGAGCGAGCGCTCGACGATGCTGCGGGCATCGAGCTCGGAGGCCTCGAGCAGCGCCCGGGCGGCGGCCACCGCGAACGAGCCGCCCGAGCCGATCGCCGCGGCATCGTACTCCGGCTCGATCACATCACCGTTGCCGGAGATGACGAAGAGCTTGTCGCGGTCGCCGACGAGCAGCAGCGCCTCGAGCCGGCGCAGGTAGCGGTCGGACCGCCAGTCCTTCGCGAGCTCGATCGCGGCCCGTGTGAGATTGCCGTACTTCTCGAGCTTGCCCTCGAAGCGCTCGAAAAGCGTGAAGGCATCCGCCGTGCCCCCGGCGAAGCCCGCGAGCACCTTGTCATTGTAGAGGCGGCGCACCTTGCGCGCGTTGCCCTTCATGACGGTGTTGCCCAGCGTGACCTGTCCATCGCCGCCCATGGCGACGACACCGTTGCGGCGGACCGCGAGAATCGTGGTCCCGTGGGGATCGAAGGTCATGATTTCCTGCGCGCTCTGGGGTGTGCCTTGTCGTAGATGCGGGCCAGGTGCTGGAAATCAAGATGAGTGTAGATCTGCGTGGTGGAGAGGTTCGAGTGGCCGAGGAGCTCCTGGACGCCGCGCAGGTCGCCGCTCGACTCGAGCAGGTGCGACGCAAAGGAATGCCGGAACAGGTGCGGGTGCACGTGCATGGGCAGTCCCCGGCGCCGCGCCCAGTAGGCCACGCGAGCCTGGATGGCGCGGGGCCCTAAGCGGGCGCCGCCCCGGCCGACGAAGAGCGCGGCCGTCTCCACTCCCGCGATGACTCCCCGCTCGGCCGCCCATTTCCCGAGGGCGTCCACCGCGAGGCGGCCCACCGGGACGATCCGGGTCTTCTCGCCCTTGCCGAGTACACGCACGGTCCGGTCTTTCAGATCCACATCGCCGACATCGAGCCCGGCGAGCTCGGCGAGCCGCAGTCCGGAGGAATAGAAGAGCTCCATCATGGCGCGGTCGCGAGCCACGAGCGGGCCGCTGCCGGGCAGCTCGAGCAGCCGGGCCATCTGATCCGGATCGAGAGTGCGCGGCAAGCGCCGCGCCACCTTCGGCGCACGGATGTCCTGGGCGGGATTGCTCTGCAGCGCCCGCTCGCGAATGAGGAAGTGGAAGAAGCTGCGGACCGCCGAGAGGCGCCGCTGGATGCTCCGCGGCGCAAGCCCGGAAGCATGCGACTTGGCGGCGAAAACTCGCACATGCTGCGCGTCGAGCCCGGCCCAGGCCGGGATCTCCTGGGCATCGCAGAACCGCACCAGCGCGGCGAGGTCCCGGGCATAGCTCGATCCGGTGTGGCGAGACATTCGCCGCTCCGCGGCGAGGTGCTGCCCGAAACGCGCGACCCACTCGAGCGCGACCGGCGTCATCAGGACCGGGCGAGCGCATCCGTGATGAGATCGCCCACGCGCGCCAGGAACTCGGTGCTCATGCCGGGATGAAAGCGGTCGCGGTCGGCGCTCCCGAGCGCGAGCAGCCCGATCGAGCCCTTCTCCCCGAGCGGGATCAAGGCGACCGAGCCGATGTCCTGGGCATCGGAGCCGAAGAGAAAGTCCCGCTGCGAGTCGCGGGCCTGTCCGCAGCGCGGCTTGCCGTTCGTGAACAGCGACTCGAACGACTTGAGGTTGGCATCGTCCGATGGAACGACTTTCACGAACCGCTGGGCGGGGAGGTCGCCCACCGGCTCGACGAGGACCAGAACGGAGTTGAAGGCGTCGAAGTCCTCCCGCAGGCTCGCCTCGATCTGCTCGACTGTGGCCGTGCGGCTCGCGGCGCGAAGCAGGCGGCGGGTGAAGCGGTGGATCTTCTCGGCCACGGCATCGTTCGAGCGCGCCACTTTCACGAACTCCGCGAGCTTCTGCTCGACCGCGGCTTGATGCTCCCGCAGGACCTCCACCTGGCGCTCGATGAGCGAGATGGTCGTGCCGCCTCGCGCGTGGGGCAGGCGCAGCCGGGCGAGCAGCGGCTGGTGGTGCTCGAAGAAGTCGGGGTTGTGCTGCAGGTAACGGGCGACGGATTCCTCTTCGGCCTGTGCCGCGGTGATGCCGCGAGCCTCTCGTGTGGTCATGTTCCCCAGAGCCCCTTTGAGTTGTGCCGTGATGAGTCGACGTGGCCTATAGATCGACGTGGCCTTCGAACGCAACCTCCGCCGGACCCGTCAGCCATACCGGATCGTCCGGCGCGTCCCAGTTTACGCGCAACTCGCCGCCGCGCGTGTGAACGCGCACCTCCGCATCGAGCATTCCTCGCCTGCGTCCGATTACCACGGCCGCGCAGGCGCCCGTTCCGCACGCGAGCGTCTCGCCGGCTCCCCGCTCATGGACTCGCAGGCGGATATTGCCGCGGTCGAGGATCTGCATGAATCCGACGTTCACTCGCTTCGGGAAGCGCCGATGAGTCTCGATCGCGGGTCCGAGCCGCTCGACCGGAGCCGTGTCGACGGAGCTCACTATGAGTACCGCGTGGGGATTGCCCAGCGACACCGCGCCGATCTCGACATCGGTGCCGCCGGCGTCGAGGGTATGTACGAGCGCATCGCTTGCAGCGTCGAACGGGAGCGAGCGGGGGTCGAAGCTCGGGACGCCCATGTCAACGGAGATCGACTGCGGCGAGCCGATCCGGGCCCGCACTTCGCCGGCGGGGCTGTCCATCCGCAGCAGCTCACCGCCTGGCGCTCGGCCGCGCCGATGCAGCAGGGCCGCAATGCACCGGGCGCCGTTGCCGCACTGCTCCACCTCGACGCCGTCGGCATTGAAGATGCGGTAGTAGACGCTCGTGCCGGCCTTTCTGGGCGGCTCGAGCACCAGCGCCTGGTCGAAGCCGATACCGGTATGGCGGCTGGCGAGGTGGCGCAGCTGCCCGGCCGAGGGCACGCCTTCGCGCGGAGCGTCGAAGACGATGAAGTCGTTGCCGAGGCCGTGCATCTTCGTGAAGTCGATGCGCATGAGGTCGAGCAGTCTGCGGGCCGGTCGGTCTTCCCAACGTGCCGGGCCGGGCTCGAAAATCATACCCGACGGAAGTGTGATTGACATCGACAAATTGGCCTGCCGGCGTCTCTCCCGGGCGCGGGACTTGAGTACATTAGTCCGATTCACGCTTTCCTCCCCGGCGGCTATGCGCATCTTGATCGTTGAGGACGACGAGCTGGTCGCGGACGCGGTCGCGCGCGGGCTGGCGGCCGAGGGGTTCGCGGTGGATCGGGCCGCGAGCGCCGAGGCGGCCGAGGCGGCCCTCGCAGCCGAGCATTTCGACCTCGCCGTCGTGGATGTCGGTCTCCCCGGCGCGGATGGTCTTGCGCTGGTCCGCCGCCTGCGAGACGCCGGCTCGAGCCTTCCGATCCTGATCCTCACCGCGCGCGACACGCTCGCCGTCAGAGTGCAGGCGCTCGACCTCGGCGCGGACGATTTCCTCATGAAGCCGTTCGAGCAAGCCGAGCTGGCCGCCCGCTGCCGCGCGCTGATCCGGCGCGCCCATTTGAAGGCGCGCGGCGAGGTGAGCCTCGGCGGGATGCACCT
>JASHTA010000496.1 GCA_030040795.1 Gammaproteobacteria bacterium
CCGCAGAGCAACGCCTCGGCGACCGCAATCACCGCCGCTGTCCAGTGCTTGACATCGTGCGCCTTCTTGACTGGCACCCCGCTCCTCGAGACGAGAATGGTGCCGATGGCTATCTCGGCGGCACCGGTCTCGTCCGCCCAGCTGATGCCGGCCTCCGAAAGCGCGGCACGCGCGCCCGGCGACATTTGGCGGGCAACTAGGATTACGTTCCGCTTCGGCCGACTTTTGAGTACGGCGCGAACGTCGCCCAAATAGCCGGGGCCGATCCACTTCACTTCAACGGGCTGCCCGTTCACATTGAAATCAGCGGCTCTATCGGCGCTAGTCGCCTTGATTCTCACGGTGGGCGGGAAAACGGCGCGGACAGCCCGCTCTCCGCGGTCGCGGCTACGAGACGAGATCATATTCTGGCTTGTGTCCATGCCTCTATACATCACTTATTAAGCATACATCAGTCCTGTACTGATGTATACCTCACGAGTGAGGTTATTGTGTTCCGTACGCCGACATGTGCCAAATGGCGCCCACACTGGAAAAGCCAGTCCGGACCGCAAATCGCCCGCGCTGGGCTTCCAGAGTGAAGGCACGTCCCAAGCGTGGCGGAGGGCCGATTCGGGGGTTAAACGCCAGGTTTTCATTTAAGCCGGGTCAGTTGCGTAGTAACACCCCCCGTCAAAAAAAAGCCCCGCTCGGAGCGGGGCTTCAGGTGTCGATTCATCGACCGGGTCGATCTTGAGTCAGCTCCCGCCGGCGCAGCTGGCAACAGCCGGCTGCGCCTGGCGCTGGATCGTCGCGTGCAACAATTCTTTACGGCTGAAACGTAGGAGCCAAATGGCTCCGGCCCATCCTCAAGCTGCGTGTCAGTTCACGCCATTCGTTCCGGACGGCTGCGAAAGGGGCGGCCGCCTTCCGTGCTCGCGTCGATCGCCCGAGTTTCTGAACTTATACACCTCCAAGGGTTGTCCGCTTCTCGCATCAACGGCGAGACAGCGTTCCCGGACAAAATGCAGCAAGAACTATGCTTATCGAAAAATACGCCAGAGAAACGAACAGTTGAGATCAAACGTAGACTATGTCCAGTACCGAATTGTATACGATTCCGACGCACCCTCCACTGTTGTGACATTACGACATCATTACGATTCCATTAAGCCGGCCGGGCCGCGGGGCGAGTGCGCGCTCGGACCGAGCTTCTTCAGGCTTGGAAGGAGCCGATGCGCCCGAGGCGAAGGCTTCGCGCGGCGGCCCCGCCGTTCAGCGCCACAGGCCACCCCTGGAATTTTGAGCCTTGCCGCCGTATAAGCCGGCATGAGATCCCGCACCTTCTCAGCTGGAGTGCCCATGGACACCCCGAGCCCTTCGAGCCTCTCGCGGCGCGACGCGCTGCAAGCCGGACTCCTCGCCTGCCTCGGAGCGGCTTGCGGCCGCATTGCCGGTGCCGCTACCGGCGATGCACAGTCCCTGATCACCAAACCGATTCCCTCCACCGGCGAGCGGCTGCCCGTCATCGGTCTGGGTACCGACTCGTTCGAGGGCTCGGATGCGAGCGACATCCAGTCGGTGATCGTGCGGATGCACCAGCTCGGCGGCACGGTCATCGATACCGCGGCATCCTATGGCGACAGCGAAGAGCTCATCGGCGGTGCGCTCGCCGCATCGGGCCTGCGCAGCTCCGTATTTCTCGCCACCAAGCTCACCGCCGGCGGCAACGATTTCTTCGGGGGCGGCGTCGGTGGAGCCGAGAGTTTCGAGCGCTCGCTCAAGCGGCTGCGCACCCGCAAGGTCGACCTGCTGCAGGTTCACAACCTGAGCGGCGTGGACACGCTGATGCCCCTGCTCAGAAAGTGGAAGAGCGCCGGCCAGATCCGCTACTACGGCGTCACGACCTCGCGCGTCCCCCAGCATGGCGACATGATCGACGTCATGCGCAAACATCCGCTCGATTTCATCCAGGTCGACTACTCCATCGCGAACCGCGATGCCGAGCAGACGATCTTTCCGCTGGCGATCGAGCGCAAGATCGCCGTCCTCGTGAATCTCCCCCTGGTGCACGGGCGGCTCATGCAGCGCGCGGTCGCGAGCAAGCTGCCGGCTTGGGCTGCGGACATCGGCGTCACGAGCTGGGCGCAGTTTCTTCTCAAGTACGCGGCCTCGCACCCGGCCGTCACGTGCGCCATACCGGGTACCACGCAAGTCGCCCATCTTGCGGACGATCAGCGCGCTGGGCACGGAGTGCTGCCGGATGCAGCCATGCGTCGAAGGATGGAGGAATACTGGGAACGGACCGTGAGTTGAATGCAGCCGAGTTGTCTTATCAACGGCTCCGCCGCCGGGGCCGCGCGCCTTCCTCCCGTGGGCCAGAAATGGACTAGACTCGAGCTCGATCGCTCGCAACCCGGTGAGGCCTATGGCTCGCATCGTGCTTGGAATGTGGACTTCTCACGGCCCGACGTTGTCGAGCACTCCCGAGCAATGGCTGCTCAGGGTGCCGGCCGACCGTAAGAAGAAGGACCACCCGTTCCGCGGCCGGACCTACGACTTCGAGGCGCTCGTCGAGCTGAGGAGGGCTGAGAACCTCGCCGCCCAGTGCACTCTCGAGGAGCGGGAGAGGCGGGCGGCGGCCTGTAGCCGTGCGATCGGACGCATGGCCGATGCGTTCGCGGCCGTGGCGCCCGACGTGGCGGTCATCATGGGCAACGATCAGAGCGAGCTCTTCCTCGACGATGTCATGCCCGCCATCACGGTGTTCAGGGGTCCGACGCTGTGGGATCAGCCCGCATCGCCCGAGCAGGCGGTGCGCATGCCGCCCGGCATCCACGAAGCCGAGTGGGGCCACAGTCCGCCGCAGTACACGGAGTATCCGGGTCTGCCCGAGCTCGCGATGCACGTCATCGAGCTCGCCATGGCGTCGGGATTCGACGTTGCGACCTCCCAGCGCCTGCCGGTCCATCCTGGACACTGGTCGACCGGCATGCCGCACGCCTTTGGGTTCATCTATCGGCAGATCATGCGCGATCGCGTCGTTCCGAACGTGCCGATCATCCTCAATACCTTCTTTCCTCCCAATCAGCCGACGGCGCGGCGCTGCTTCGAGCTAGGGCGGCTCGTGGGCCGCGCCATCCGCTCGTGGCCGCCGGAGCGTCGCGTTGCGGTGTTCGGGTCGGGCGGCATGAGCCACTTCGTGATCGACGAGGACCTCGACGAGAAGATATTCGACGCGCTCCGCCGACGCGACGCGGAAACCCTTTGCAGCATCGATGAGCGCTACCTGCAGTCCGGCTCCTCCGAGCTCAAGAACTGGATTGCCGCCGCCGGGATCCTCTTCGATACGGAGCTGCACGGCGACGTGGTCGATTACCAGCCGTGCTACCGGTCCGAGGCGGGAACCGGCACCGCCAACGGCTTTCTCTACTGGCGCTGAGCGCGAATGGCCCTGCGATGACCGTGATTGATCATGTCCAGGCGCTGCGCCGGCTCTCGCGCCTCGACAGCTGCGCGCTCTCGGACGCGCTCGACAAGTTGTCGCTCACCGGGTGCGTGACGGGACTCGCTCCGGCGAGCGTACCGACCCGGATCTCCGGGCGCGTGCATACGGTGAAGCTGACGGCCGGCCCGGCCCCGCTTTCCAGCGCTCCGCCGAGACATCTCGGCACGACGGCGATCGAGGCCGCGACGGCCGGCGATGTCATCGTGATCGAGCAGCGCACGAGCTTCGACGCGGCGTGCTGGGGCGGACTGCTGTCGCGCGCGGCCAGGATGCGAGGCATTGCCGGTATCATCGCGGACGGCCCCGTGCGCGATATCGACGAGGCGCGGGATCTCGCATTCCCGATTTACAGCCGCAGCGTCACCGCGCGCACCGCGCGCGGCCGAATCCACGAATCCGGCACGGACGTTCCCATCCAGGTGCAGGACATCATGGTTCATCCGGGCGACTTTGCGCTGGCGGATGCGAGCGGCGTCGTGTTCGTGCGGTCGGAGCGTATCGTCGAGGTGCTGGGAGTCGCGGAGGCGATTGCGGCGCGCGAGGCCGTGATGGCCGGCCGGCTCGTCGAGGGACGCTCGATCACCGAGGTGATGGGCGCCGAGTACGAGCACCTGCTCCACAAACCTTGAGATCGAGGAGACCGCCATGATCATCGACTGCCATGGCCATATCAGCGCGCCGGTCGAGCTGTGGGCCTACAAGGGGACGCTGCTCGCGCATCGCGGCTCGCACGGCCGCGGTGGCGTGCGCGTGTCCGACGAGCAGCTGATCGCCGCGGCGAACAAGACGGAGATCGGGCCCGCGGGGCATCTCGATCTGCTCAAGCGCCACGGCACGGACCTGCAGCTCATCTCGCCGCGGCCCTTTCAGATGATGCACTCCGAGCGGCCGGGCAAGCTCGTCCACTGGTTCACCGAGGAGGTGAACACTCTCATCTCGCGCCAGTGCAAGCTGCTCTCCGACCGCTTCGTGCCGGTCTGCGGCTTGCCGCAGGCCGCCGGCGAGCCGATCCAGAGCGTGTTTCCCGAGCTGGAGCGCTGCGTGAAGCAGCTTGGGTTCAAGGGCTGCCTGCTCAATCCCGATCCGTTCGAGAACAGCGGCACGGAGGCGCCGGGGCTCGGCGACCGCTACTGGTATCCCCTGTATGAGAAGCTGTGCGAGCTCGGCGTGCCCGCACACATCCACTCGACGGGCTCGCGCTCGGAGCGCACGCC
>JASHTA010000497.1 GCA_030040795.1 Gammaproteobacteria bacterium
CGTGCCGAATGCGCCGAGCTCTCTCGCCTCCTTCAGCTTCGAATCCTGCGAGCTCGTGATGATCACTCTGGCGCCCGCCGCCAGCGCGAATTTCAGTCCGAACGACGATACCCCGCCCGTGCCCTCGAGCAGGACGGTATCGCCCTTCTGCAGATGTCCCCGCGTAAAGAGGCCGTTCCAAGCCGTGACGCCGGCGCAAGGCAGGGTTGCGCCCTCCTCATATGTCAGGTTCGACGGAAGCGCGACGAGTCCTTGCTCGCTGATCGTGACGTACTGCGTGAGCATGCCGTCGATCTGGCCGCCGAGAGCCGAGCCGAGGACATCGGGTCCCGGACGGCCGCCCAGCCACTTCTGGAAAAAGATGGCGGCGACGCGATCGCCTACGTGGAAGCGGGTGACGCCCGGGCCGACGGCCACGACCTCTCCTGCGCCATCGGAGAGCGGCACGAGGCTGTCACGCGGGCCAACGGGGTAATTCCCTTGCATGAGGAAGATGTCTCGCCGATTGAGGGATGCGGCGTGCACCTTCACCAGCACCTCATCCTGTCCAGGCGGCCGAACCGGCGCATCCACCAGCTCCAGGGTGAAGGGACCTTGCGTCCCCGTCCGCACCAGCCGGTACTGTTTCTGAGTCGTCGGTTGAGTTGCCATGAGATCTCCACAGGCGGTGAGCGAGATCAGCGCGACGAGCGACACGGCCCAACGGGTCCACGTGCGCGCCGTCCGCGCCCATTCTGGCGTATCGTCATGCATCTGTAATCCCCTGGCCGGCTGGCCCGACCGCGGGATGCCGATTCGGGCTACGCGCGGATGATAGCAGTCGGCCGGCTGGAAAGAGGAAGCGCCCGGCAGGAGAGAGGAAGCGTGAAAGCGATCTGGATCGCCGCCGCGGCACTCATGCTGAATGCCGGATTGAGCGGGTGCAGCAAGCGCGAGACAGGCACGGTGTCGCAACGCCGGCCGACCGCCGTGGCCGCCCCGACGCCGCGCGTCCCGCCGAGGAGCGGCTCGCTAGACACGAATCAACACCCATCACCGGGCATTGCATGGTTCAACGGCAGTGTCGATGCGGCGTTCGACCAGGCCCGAGCGGAGAACAAGCCGGTGTTTCTGTACTGGGGCGCGAGCTGGTGTCCGCCGTGCCACCAGCTCAAGGCGACGGTGTTCTCAAGGCCCGATTTCATCGAGAAGTCGCGCCTCTTTGTACCGGTCTATCTTGATGGCGACGATCCCGGCGCACAGAAATGGGGCGATGTGTTCCATGTCACCGGCTACCCGACGGTCGTGATTCTGCGTCCCGACCGTTCCGAGCTTGCGCGGATCTCCGGTGATATGGACCTCGGGGCGTACGGCGCGGTGCTCGATCTAGCGCTCGGCGACGTTCGCCCGGTGAGCGACGTACTGGCTTCGGTCGCCGTCGGCGGTGCGCCTCTCTCGCGCGACGACTGTCGCCGGCTCGCCTACTACGCATGGGATCTCGATGATGCGGCAAGCCGGCAACCGCATCGCCTGGCCCTCTCGCTGAGTCGTGCGGCGCGACGCTGTCCCCGTGAGGCACGCCTCGAGAGGGCGCGTCTCGTCATCTCTGCGGCTGCGATACAAGCCGACGCCGAGGCGAGTCGGTTGAAGGCGAGGGCGCAGCCCAGCGCGCTGCTGCGGACACTGTCGCGGGAGGTCTACGGGATCCTCGACGACCGCGACATCGTGCTCGGGTCGGCCGACGTGCTCGAGTCGGTGGATGAGGCTTTCTTCACGGCGGCCAAGCGCTCACTCCGCGCACCGGACCTGGA
The DNA here is from genome assembly GCA_030040795.1 of Gammaproteobacteria bacterium. Taxonomy (GTDB): domain Bacteria; phylum Pseudomonadota; class Gammaproteobacteria; order Steroidobacterales; family Steroidobacteraceae; genus JASHUC01. The sequence goes on from JASHTA010000497.1 coordinate 1,791, forward strand.
GCGGCGGTGGAATTCGGCCATGGATGCCGTGGCGAACGATAGCGACTACGCCGAGGCGGATCGGCTGTTCGCGGTGGATAGCAAGATCGAGGCCGTCAAGGCGCTCGATCCGAGCGGCGCAATCCCGAAGCCTCTTGCGGCGGACGCCGAGCAGCGCATCAGCCTCGTGCTGGCCGGCGTGAGCGACGAGCAGGAGAGGGCGGGCGATGTCAACGCGGCGATGAACATTCTCGATGATCTCGGAGATGTCGATCGCGCATACTCGATTGCGCAGCACGAGATGCAAACGTCAAAGTCGCCCTACTACTACATGCTCGACCTGGCGGATCTGGAGGAGAAGAGGGGCCACAAGGACCTCGCGATCGGCTGGCTCCAGCGCGCGTACCGGGAATCGCAGGGGCCTGCGACCCGCTTTCAATGGGGAACCGAGTACGTGAGCGGCCTGGTCCGCATGAGACCCAACGACGACGCGGAGATTCGCGGAGCGGCTCTCGCCGTGCTCGGCGAGCTCGATGGGCCGGATCGAATCTACAGCCGCACGCGAGTGAGACTCGAGAAGCTCGACTCGAGCCTCCGCAAGTGGAACCGGCACGGCCGGCACGCCGCCACGATTGTGGTGCTGCGGCAGCGCATGCGCGGCATCTGCGCAAAGCTTCCGGCTGGCGACCCGGCGCACGCGGCGTGCGTGGGTTTTTTGGCCAAGGCCTGAGCGGTCTGCGGCCTGCGAGCGAGCGGGCGGGATCGCACGCGCTTGGTACAATTGCGCCAGCGCCGGGCCTGTAGCACAGCGGTTAGTGCAGGGGACTCATAATCCCTTGGTCCTTGGTTCGAATCCAAGCAGGCCCATTAAATTACCAGTAAATACATACACTTGAATTCAAACACCGCCCAGCCTGTTCCTTAAGCTTTCAATTCGGTGCAAACTCCGTGCAACTCACTACTCGGCGCTACACGGCGCCAGGATTGCACGTCATGGCCAGCATCCAGCGCATCAAGAGCCCGCTCACCGGAGACGTTTCCTACCGTGTGCAGGTCCGAGTAAAAGGCCGTCCCTCCGAGAGCGAGACATTCCCGAATCGCAAGGAGGCCGATGCGTGGGCTGCCTCGATCGAAACCGCGATCCGCGAGGGCCGGCACTTCCCGCACGCCGCCGCCCGACGCACGAGCTTCGATGCGCTCGCGAAGGATTACGCGGAGACGGTGCTCATCGAGTTCGACGAGGCAGAGCGCGCAAGGCGTGTGCGTCAGCTCAAGTGGTGGTCGGGAC
>JASHTA010000498.1 GCA_030040795.1 Gammaproteobacteria bacterium
GCACCCGACGACCTTTGCGATGAAGCCGATCTATGAGCTGATCGGGCCGAGCGGCACCCTCGCGGCGCTGCGGGCGAAGGGCTACAGCGTCGAGGGCCCGTAAGCGCTTCGAGGGCTCATCGGCGCGCTCGCGGGCTGCGCGCGCCGCGCGCGCGATCGGCCCGCGCGCTCAGCTCGCATCCGGCGCAAAGTGGCCCCACAGGCTCTCGAAGGCCATCTTCACGAACGCCTTGGGATCTCCCCACTTCGCGTTGAACTCGGCAGTCGGATTCTGCGCGACGACCTCGTCCGGTCCCATGCCTTTGCGGATCGCCCGCTGCAGGCGGGATGCGATCGTCGAGTACATCTTGTGCTGCTCCACGAGGTCCGCCTTCGTGAGCACCGGGCCGTGGGCGGGGATGATGCGGGTGTTGGCATCGGCAACGTTGATCAGCGAGGCGATCCCTTGCGTCATCCCGACGATCCAGCCGCCCGTATGGTAATCGATGATCGGCCAGCCGGCGCCCGACACCACACCGCCCGCCGCGAGGACGTTCGACTTCTTGAAATGCACGTAGATGTCGCCGTCGGTGTGGGCTTGAAGGAGGTAGCCGTACTCGACCGGCTCGCCGCCGATCGTGACCTGCTCGGAGTTGTAGAAGAACGTCTTGTTCGGACGCGCCTTCGCGGGCAGCGGGCCGTACATACGGTTCTCCCCGGGGACGGGATTTGCGTAACACAGCCAGAGCCGCGTGTTCTCGTGCGCGATGATGGTCGCGCCCTCGTTGCCGATCGGCTCGTTCGATCCGGTCTGCCGCGGATGCCAGTGCGTGTTGAAGAGGGTGTGGATGTGCTCGGCACCCGTCTCGTCACGAACCTGCTTCAGCAGCTCGTGCGAGCGTTCCGGCAGACCGCCGTCCACCAGGGCGAGCCCATCGCCGTCCCGGGCGACGATGACATTTCCGCCGTCGCCGGTGAACAGCAGAAGGCTGTCGGTGAGTTTCTGAGAGTGGATGGGCGAGCCGGCGTCCTGGGCCCGGGCGGGCCGTGCCGCGAGCGCACCGAGCGATACCGCGGCGGTGCCTCCGACCAGGGTCTGCAGAAAGTCCCGGCGATCTACGGAATATGTCATTGTCAGCCTCGACCTGAGATAATGTCATGCGCGCGCACAAGCGAACGTTGACTGATCCGACGGGTGCTTGGCAACGCCTGCGGGGCCCCCACGTTATGTAGGCGGTACCATTGGTAGCGCAGGCGGCGCATTTTATGACATGCCTCGCACAGTCTGTGACCTTTCGGGGACACCGGTTGTGGGGGCAGCGTTATGATAATGCAACGCGTTCGATACGGTGCCCGGAAGGGCTCGGGCGGTGTAAGTCATTGGCGGGACGAGACTGATGCACAATCGACACCTGGTCCGATTCCTGATTGCCGCAGCAGCTTGCTGCGCTACCACGCTCGCATGGAGCGCCGCAGGCGCGAGCGGGCCGGCGACCGCCGCCCCCGGCGCAAGCGCGGCCGCCCAGGGCGACGCGAACGCCATCCCCGCCGCGCAGGCGCAGCAGTACTGGGGCTTCCTCAAGCAGTACTGCGAGAAGTGCCACAACACCGACGACTGGGCGGGCGGCATCGCCTTCGGCACCATGAGCCCGGCCCAGATCCCGCACGATGCCAAGACTTGGGAGCTCGCCATCGAGCACCTGAGCGGGCGGCTGATGCCCCCGCCGGGCCATCCCCAGCCCCCGCAGGCCGCCGTGGACCAGTTCGTGCAGTGGATGGAAGGGAACATCGACCGCGCGACCGCTTCGCACCCGTACGCCGGCTCGATCGCCCTGCACCGCCTCAACCGCAAGGAGTATGCGAATGCCGTGTGGGACCTGCTGCGGGTGAAGGTCGATGCCGACCGGCTGCTGCCGAAGGACGATCAGGCCAACGGCTACGACAATATTGCGAACGTGCTGCAGGTGTCGTCGTCGTTCCTCGACCAGTATCTCGCGGCGGCGCGCGAGATCGCGATCGAGGCGATCGGCGATCGGGATGCGACGCCCGTCGGCGTTCAATACCACGCGGGACCGGAGAGCGGCTCGCAATTCTTCCACGAGCCCGGCCTGCCGCTCGGCACACGCGGCGGTTTCGCCGTGACGCACGACTTCCCCGCCGACGGCGAGTATGAGCTCAACATCGGCAACCTCGCCGCCGCGCTCTGGGTCTTCAACCAGGAGTTCGAGAACCAGATCGTCGCCACTTACGATGGCAAGAAGTTCTGGGAAGGCGTCGTCGGCGGCGAGCAGCAGATCAAGGCGATCGACCAGAAGCAGGATCCGGCGGTCGATGCGATCAACGCGACGCTCAAGCACATCCGCTTCCACGCGACCGCCGGCCCGCACCAGGTGGCCGTCACGTTCATCCATCGCGACTTTGCCGAGTCGGAAGGGCGGCTCGAGCTCGAGCAGCCCGGGGACGCGCAGGACGAGGTTCTGCGGATCGGGACGTTCGAGATCCGCGGACCCCTGAAGGAAAGCGGGCTCAGCGAGACGCCGAGCCGCGAGAAGATCTTCACCTGCATGCCGCAGACCGCGCAGCAGGAGCAGCCCTGCGCCGAGCAGATCATCTCGACACTCGCCCGGCAGGCGTACCGGCGTCCCGTCACCTCGCAGGACGTCGATCCGCTCTACGCGATCTATGCGTCGGGGGCGAAGCAGAACGGATTCGAGGAGGGGATCCGCCGGGCGATCACCGCGATCCTCGCGAGCCCGTTCTTCCTGTACCGGGCGGAGCCCACTCCGGTCGGCGTCCAGGCGGGAAACAACTACCACATTTCCGACCTCGAGCTGGCCTCGCGCCTCTCGTTCTTCCTGTGGAGCAGCGTGCCGGACCAGGAGCTGGTGAGCCTCGCGTCCGCGAACCGCCTGCACGAGCCTGCGGTGCTGAAGGCAGAGGTGTACCGGATGCTGGCCGATCCGCGCGCGATCAGCCTCGCCTCGAACTTCGCATTCCAGTGGCTCGAGGTGGACCGCCTCTCGGAGGTCAAGCCGGACCCGAAGATCTTCCCTTACGTCACCGATCCGCGGGACGACTTCCGCACGGAGCTCAAGCTGTTCGTCGACAGCATCTTCCGCGGGAATCTGAACGTCGTCGACCTGCTCACGGCCAACTGGACGTTCCTCAACCAGCGTCTCGCGCTGCTTTATGGCATCAATGATGTCCGGGGAGAGCAGTTCCGGAAGGTTACGCTCACGCCGTCGGAGTCGGTCCGGTATGGCCTGCTCGGCAAGGGGGCGTTCCTCATGGGAACGTCCTATCCGAATCGCACGGCGCCGGTGCTGCGCGGAAAGTGGATCCTGGACCACATCACGGGCACGCCACCCGATCCGCCGCCGCCCGGCGTCAAGATGACTTTCGATGTCAAGACTCCCGGCAGCAATGAGAAAGTCTTGACGGTCCGCGAGCAGATGGCCATCCATCGCAACAATCCGTCGTGCTTCTCCTGTCACGGACTGCTCGATCCGCTCGGCCTTGCTTTTGAGAATTTCGATGCCGTGGGGCGATGGCGGACCAAGGACCGTATCTCCGGCACACCTGTCGACCCCGCCGGTGTCCTGCCGGGCGGCGTCAAGGTGAACGGACCGCTCGATGTGCGGCGGGTCCTGCTCGAGCACCCGGCGCAGTTCGTTCAGTCGCTGACCGAGAACTTGATGACGTACGCGCTCGGCCGCACGCTCGATTATCGCGATATGCCGCAGGTGCGGGCGATCGTCAGCGCGAGCGCCAAGGACGATTACCGGTTCTGGTCGCTCGTGATGGGAATCGTCGAGAGTCCGGAATTCCAGATGCGGACCGCGCCGGCGGGCCCCGCCGGCGCGCAGCCGGT
>JASHTA010000499.1 GCA_030040795.1 Gammaproteobacteria bacterium
TAGCGGTCGCAGGTGAGGATGACCTGGTGCTGTCCCTCGAGCAGCTCGTTGAAGGTGTGGAAGAACTCCTCCTGCGAGCGCTCCTTGCCCGCGAAGAACTGGATGTCGTCGATGAGCAGCGCATCGAGCGAGCGATAGGCCGTCTTGAACTCGTTCATGGTGCTGTGCTGCAGCGCGCGGACCATATCGCTGACGAACCGCTCGGAGTGGACGTAAGCGACTCGCGCTTCGGCGTCCCGCTCCTTCACGAGGTGTGCGATGGCATGCATGAGATGCGTCTTGCCGAGGCCCACGCCGCCGTAGAGGAACAGAGGGTTGTAGGCGCGCCCCGGATTCTCGGCGACCTGCTGCGCGGCCGCCTTCGCGAGCTGATTGCTTTTTCCTTCGACGAACGTCGCGAAGGAGAAATCGGGATTCAGCCGCGCGCCGATCACGATCCCCTCGGCGCGCCGCGACTTTGCCGGCGGCGGCGCGGGTTGCACGGGGTGCGCCTTGCTGCGCGAGCCGACCTCCACGGTGACGATCGGAGCGCCGCCCGTCGTCGTATCGCGCAGCAGCTCGCCGAGCCGCGGCAGGAGATTCGCATTGACCCAGTCGACGACGAAGCGGTTCGGCGCGAGCAGCTTGAGCGCGCCGCCGCCCTCGACGACCTGCAGCGGGCGCACCCAGGTGTTGAACTGCTGCTCGGGCAGCTCGGCTTCGAGCGCGCTCATGCAGCGAGACCACAGCGAGGCCTCCACGAGCATTGCCTCCCGCGACATTCGACTTGGCTTCGAGGAAAAGGAGGCGCAGTCTATACCTGCCGCGGCCGCACCAGAAGAGCGGCCGTATTGACACCCTGCACGCGGACGGCTTAGCCTTGCCGCCCTTTTCGTGGGGCCCACGGACGATGAAGCGTACGTACCAGCCGAGCAAGCTGCGCCGCAAGCGCACGCACGGGTTCCGCGCGCGGATGGCAACGGCGAACGGCCGCAAGGTGCTCGCCCGCCGGCGCGCGAAGGGTCGCAAGAGGCTCATTCCCTAAGCCGGTATCGCGTGCCAGCACGAGGCGCCGGCCTCGAGCGCCTGAGGCTCCCGCCACAGCGGCGCCTGCGCCGGAAATCCGACTTCGAGGCCGCCTATGCGCGCGGACGACGCCTCGGCGACCGCTTCTTCGCGATGATCGCGCGCCCGAACGATAGCGGCGGCGCGCGGCTGGGCCTCGCGGTCGCGACGAGGGCGGCAGGCAACTCCGTGCAACGCAACCGGGTGCGACGGGTGATTCGAGAGACGTTTCGGCTGCGCCAGCGCGATCTGCCTTCCATCGATGTCGTCGTGAGCGCGCGGGCGGGAGTTCATGGGGCACGGAACGACGAGCTCCGCGCGAGTCTCAATACACTGTGGGACAAAGTGACAGAGCAATGCGCCTCGTTGCCGAGATCCTGATCCGGCTGTATCAGTGCACGCTGAGCCCGCTGATCGGGCCGGCGTGCCGGTTCGAGCCCTCGTGCTCCCAGTATGCGATCGAGGCCATTCGCCGCTTCGGGGTCGCACGGGGATGCTGGCTCGCGGTCTGCAGGATCGGCCGCTGCCATCCTTGGCATTCCGGCGGATACGATCCGGTACCCGAAGCCTCCGGGCACGGTGATGTGCCGCACGAGAGTCGCGGCAGGATGCCCGATCCCGAGCTGAAGTCATGACCGGCAGCTACCCCCGCTTCGCACTGTGGTGCGCGCTCGGCTTCGTGCTGTTTCTCAATTACCAGACGTGGATGCACGATTACGGTCCATCGCCCCAGGCGAGCACGCCGATCGAGGCGGGCCGCAGGAACTCGCCTTCCGCGCAGGCTGTGCCCAACCTCGGCTTCAGCGTTCCCCGGGCATCGACTTCGGCTGGCGCCAATCAGGCGGGGGGCCAAGCGGCGCAGGGCGGGCACCCAGCGGCGGGCGAGCAGGCGCAGCCTGGTGCCGCGACTGCGGGCGCTCCCGCCGCCAGCTTCGGTCCCGAGGCGGCCGCCGCTCCGACGGTCGCCGTTCGCACCGACGTGCTCGACGTGCGGATCAGCTTGCAGGGCGGCACCCTGACCCAGGCCAGCTTGCTCCAGTATCCGCAGGTCAAAGGGCAGGCCGCGCCCGTGCAGCTCGAGAGTCGCACGAGCCCCGAGACACTCTACGTCCTGCAGTCGGGACTCACGGGGCCCGACTCCGAGCCGCGGCCCACGCATCTCGCCACGTTCACGAGCGCCCAGCGGGAATACACCCTCGCGAGCGGGAGCGAGGAGCTGCGCGTGCCGCTCACTTGGAGCGACGGAAACGGAGTCACCGTCACCAAGACCTTCGTCTTTCACCGGGGCTCGTACCGGATCGGCTTGCAGCAGACCGTCGACAATCGAACGAACACGCCCTGGCAAGCGGCGCCCTATGCGCAGATCCTGCGCTACAACCCGCCGATCCACGCCTCGTACTTCAGCGACCCCGCGGAGCGCTACTCCTTTCGCGGCCCTGCGCTTTACGACGGCACGAAGTACCGGACGCTGAAGATGAGCGATTCGGACAATCAGCATCTCGCGCTCGAGGTCACCGACGGCTGGCTCGCCGCAGCGCAACACGACTTCGTGTCGGCCGTCGTGCCACCGGCGGGCATGCCTTATCGCTACACGCTCAATGTGCAGGGCGACGAATTCGCCCTGGCCACCGCCGGTCCCATGCAGACGGTGAGCCCCGGCAGCACGGCGAGCTACGACTTTCGCCTCTTCGTCGGTCCGATGCTCCAGTCGCAGCTCGCGGCGACGGCGCCCCACTTCGATCTCGTCGCGAACTACGGCAAGCTCACCTTTCTTGCCAAGCCGCTCTTCTGGCTGCTCGCCAAGGTCCACACGCTCCTCGACAACTGGGGACTCGCGATCATCATCGTGACGTTTCTCCTGAAGCTGCTGCTGTACCCGCTGTCGGAGGCGAGCTACCGGTCGATGGCGAAGATGAGAGCGCTCGGGCCGCGCATCAAAGCTCTCCAGGAGACCTACAAGAACGACAAGGAGAAGAGCAGCCGGGCCATGATGGACCTGTACAAGCGCGAGAAGGTCAATCCGGTCGCGGGCTGCCTGCCGATGATCGTGCAGGTCCCGATCTTCTTCGCGTACTACTACGTGCTGCTCGGAAGCGTCGAGATGCGCCAGGCGCCCTTCTACGGGTGGATTCAGGATCTCTCCTCGCGCGACCCCTATTTCATCCTGCCCGCGATCATGGCCGTCGCGATGTTCATCCAGTACAAGCTCGGTCCGACCACGGCCGATCCGACGCAGCAGAAGGTGATGATGGTCATGCCGATCGCCATGTCGGCGATGTTCGCGTTCTTTCCCGCGGGCCTGGTGCTCTACTACCTGACCAACACCGTCCTCAGCATCGCGCAGCAATGGAACATCAATCGGCGCATGGATGCCGCCGCGCAGCGCAAGAAGGGCTGACGAGACCGGGCAAGCCAGGTAGGCCGGCAGGCCCCAGGCAGGCCGGCAGGCCCCAGGCAGGCCGAGCAAGCCCGGCAAGCTCCGGCGCGGGACCGGGTAGAATCGCCGGCGGCATGGCGCTCGCCGACACGATCGTGGCTGCGGCAACGCCCCCGGGGCGCGGGGGAATCGGCATCGTGCGGCTCTCCGGGCCGAAGGCTCCGGAGATTGCCGTTGCGATGGTGGGCGAGCTGCCACCGGCGCGGCGTGCGACGCTCGCCCG
>JASHTA010000500.1 GCA_030040795.1 Gammaproteobacteria bacterium
CCGGGCTCGATCGAGACACGGCGAAAGATCTCCTGGTCCTCGATCTGCTCGGTTCCCGGCATCCGCACGCGCTGGAGCACTAGATTGAATCGGTCGAGCTCGCCACCGCCGAGGCCGTCGTAGTCGACCGCCGCGCGCAGGTACTCCCTCGAGCCGGGGTTGACGCCCTCGAGCGAGAGCTCGCCTCGCCCGGCTGGCAGCGCGAGCGTCGGCGGCCGTGCGCCGTTGGCCAGGCGCACGACGATCGCCTGGCGGCCGCCGTTCTCGAAGTACTGCTCGATGGCGTACGACAGCATCGAGGGCTGCCACAACCCTCCGAAGGTCTGCTGAAACTCGGCGAAGCTTGCGAGGCGGGTCGGCCGGTTGAGCGGTCCCTTCAGGGTCCGGCCGACGAACGCGGTGACGCCGGTCGGCGAGCGCATGATCGCGTGCTCGCTCTGTACATCCGGCGCGACGACGATGCCGAAGGTGCCGTGCTCGGCCACGTGAGCTCCCCGGCCCAGCCATGACTCAACTTGATGGGCGAGCGGACTCTATCAAAAAAACGAGGTGAGCCGGGAAGAAGCGCTCATGCGCCGAGCGCGCTCGGGCGTCAGCTCCGCACACACGCCGCCGCTTCAGTGGCAGCGGCGCTCAGGTCCCTCAGGTCCCTCAGGTCCCGGACGGCGACGCGCTGGGGGCGCTCGGCGCATTCGGTGCATTCGAGGCGCCCGAGGCACTCACCGCGCCGTGCTGCGGCGAATCGCTCGCCGTGTGCGAGGCATCCGCCGGGTCGACCTTCGAGAGGACCTGCTCGAAGGTCTTCTGATCCATCGGCAGATCGGTCTTTCCGTCCCACGCGGCACCGTCGGGCAGGCGATTCTGGACTTTCGGGGCGTCCGCGAGCGCCTGCTGGAGGCTCGCGCTCGGATCGGTGACCGCCACCGGCACACCGCGCGGATCGCGCGCGAGCTGCTCGACGAGATCCCATCTCACGTGCTCGTTGCGCAGGCGCAGCTCCTTCTCGATCTTCGGGCCGAGCACCTTTGCGAGAAGCTGGTGCTCCGCCTTCTGCCAGTCGCGACGATCGTCTTGCAGAGACCCGAAGGCCCGCATGTACAGCTCGCCCCGATGCCAGCCGAAGACGAACGGCTGGTTCACCACGCGCACCTGCGTGCCGATCGGGACCATTTCGTAGAGCTGCAGGATGTCCTCGGGAAAGAGGTGCATGCATCCGTGGCTCACGCGCAGGCCGACGCCAACGGGCTTGTTGGTGCCGTGGATCGCGTACTCCGGCCAGCCGAGATACAAAGCCCGGTTGCCCATCGGGTTGTCGGGACCCGGGCCCACCACCGCCGGCAGCGGATCGCCGTCCGCTCGGTGCTCCTTGAGGATGTCTGCCGGCGGACGCCACGTGGGGTTCTTCACCTTGCGAACGACGGTCGTGACGCCTGCGGGAGTCTTCCAGCCGACCCGGCCGATGCCGATGGGGTACGTGTAGACGACCTGCTCCTCGCCGCGCTTGCGAGGCGGGAAGTAGTAGAGGCGCATCGCGGCGACGTTGACGACGATACCCTTGTGCGGCGCGTCGGGAAGCACGAACTGCGTGGGCACCACGACCTGGCGGCCGGCGCCGGGCAGCCACATGTCAACGCCCGGGTTTGCGCGCTGGATCTCGTTGTAGCCGACGCTGAAGCGGCGCGCGATGTCAGTGAGCGTGTCCGCCTTCGTCGCGTGCGTGATCTGCACGACGCCGAGGACATCGTCCTCGTGCCGCGGATCGATGACGAATTTGTAGGCTTCGGCGGGCGGCGCCTCGGCGGGCGGCGGCGGCGTGGCGGGGGGAGCCGGCGGCGCGGCCTTGTTTTGCGCCGCGATGGGCCCGCCGAGCAGTGAGCAGGCAACGACCGAGGTGGCCAGGAGGGCGGCGCCGGCGGCGCGCGCGATGGAGCTGGTGCGCATCATGGCGTCCGATTATGACATTGGCGGCCCTCGCATTCATCCCTTCCCTGTGTGCGCTCATTCAGAGATTGATGTCGTCGATCGGCAACGATGCCCGAGAGGTGCCCGAGAGTCCCGCATGAAGATGCGGCGGCCCCGCCGATAAAAAAGCCCCAGGCCGCGAGGCCTGGGGCGAGAATGCGGACTTTCGATGAAGGGAAGGAAGTCCGCTAGGGGATGCGGTGCTTCAGTGCAGGCGAGCCCAGTGCAGGATGCGGATATCCTCGCTCGCGATGTCGAAGCTCTGCGCGAGCAGCGAGCGCAGCTCGCGCGTGCCGCCGGTCTGCTCGAGCGGATGCCTCAGCTCGACGACTCCGCTCCACTCGCTGTTTCCGCTGTAGGCGGCGCGACGGGCAGACTCGCTTGCGGTCACGAAGTGGGTGTAGTACTTGGCGGCCATGGAAACAAGCGTAGTCGGCGGGGCCCCGCGAGGCCGTGAAACGCTCCACAGATCACCCCGTTTTGTTAAGCCCTCTGCGACATAACATCGGTCGATGCAGCATGGGACGATTCCGACCCAGCGAGACACCAGGCTCCAAGTACATCACGCCCGAGGGGGAGCGCCGGTTGCGCTCCGAGCTCGACGAGCTCTGGCGCGTCGAGCGTCCGCGCGTCACTCAGGCTGTAGCGGAAGCGGCGGCACAAGGAGATCGTTCGGAGAACGCGGAGTACCTCTACGGCAAGCGCCGGCTGCGCGAGATCGACCGGCGAGTGCGCTTCCTGCGCAAGCGGCTCGAGGGAATGGTGACGGTGTCGCAGCGCCCATCGGATTCGACCCGCGTGTATTTTGGCGCTTGGGTGTCTCTCGAGCGCGACGACGGCCAGCGCGTGCGCTACCGCATCGTCGGGCCGGACGAGATCGACATGGCGCCCGAGTACATCAGCATGGACGCGCCGCTCGGGCGAGCCTTACTGCGCAGGGGGCTCGACGACGAGGTCACCGTCGAGGTGCCGGGCGGCACGCGGTCGTACGTCATCGTCGAGATCCACTACCAGCTCACGAACGACGATTGAACGGATCACGGGCATCGGGGAAACCCGCGGGTCTTGTCGGCGCCGCTACCAGTTCACGCGCACGTTCGTGAACTGCCAGGGATCGGCCGCATCGATGTTCTCGGGAAACAGGCGCCCGCGGCCGTGCAGCGGCGTCCAGTCGGTGTAGCGGCCGACGACCGCACCGAGGTAAGGCCGGCAGATCTCGAGGTTGCGGTGGAAATCGATCTCGTCGGGCTCGACGATGCCGCGCTCGGGATTCTCCATCGCCCAGATCATTCCGGATAGGCACGCCGCCGTCACCTGGAGGCTCGTCGCGTTGTTGTAAGGCGCGAGAGCGCGCGCCTCCGCGAGCGAAAGCTGCGAGCCGTACCAGTACGCATTGAGCCCGTGGCCGGCGATCAGCACGCCGAGCTCGTCGATGCCCGACACGATGTCGTCCATGAGAATGCGCTTGCGCTCCTGCAGGACGAAGTTGCGGCCCGCGAGCTCGTGCAGCGACAGAACCGCCGCATCGCAGGGGTGATACGCGTAGTGCACCGTCGGCCGGTACATCACGCGCTCGCCGTCCCTCACGGTGAGGTAGTCGGCGATGGAGATCGACTCGCCGTGAGTGATGCAGAAGCCGTGAAAGGGGCCGCTCAAGGGCGTCCAGGTGCGCACGCGCGTCGCGGCGCCGGGCTGCATCAGATAGATTGCGCAACCGCTGCCAAAGTCGTGCCGCCGGCCGTCGCTCGGGAGGTGGCGCTCGTGAGTGCCCCAGCCGAGCTCGCTCGGCTGACAGCCCTCGCTCACGAAGCCCTCCACGGACCACGTGTTGACGAACTCTCCCGGCTCCTTGGGAACGCTCGCCACCTGCGTGTCGCGCTCCGCGATGTGAATCG
>JASHTA010000501.1 GCA_030040795.1 Gammaproteobacteria bacterium
CCGCCGCGCAGTGGTGGACTCTGTTTCGCTCACCGCAGCTCGATACGCTCATCGGCCAGGCCGTCGCCGACAACCACACGCTCGCCGTGGCCCAGGCGACTCTCGACGAGGCCCAGGAGCTCGTGAAGGCCGAAGCCGGTGCGCGCTTTCCGCAAGTGAGCCTCGACGGCGGCCTCGGCCGGCAGAAGTACGGCAAGGAGTTCCTCGGCTCCTTGTTCGTGCTGCCGCCGTTCAGCTATGTCGCGGCCGGCGCGACGGTGAGCTACACGATCGACTACATGGGCGGCGTCGCGCGCTCGGTGGAGCAGCGCCGCGCGCTGGCTCAGTATCAGCGGAGCGAGGCCGACGCCGCCTATCTCGCTCTGACCGGGAGCGTCGTTCTGCAAGCGATGGACGCCGCCGCTGCGCGCGCCGAGATCGAGGCGATCACGCAGCTCGTGAGCGAGGATCGCGACAATCTCAATCTCGTCCGCACCGAGTTCCAGAACGGCTCCGTCTCGAGAGTCGATGTGCTCACGGCGCAGAGCCAGCTCGCAAGCGACGAGACCTTGCTCCCGCCGGTCCGCCAGCGGCTCGATGTGGCCCGCCATGCGCTCGCCGTGCTCATCGGCAAGGCTCCCGCCGACTGGACGCCGCCGCAGCTCAAGCTCACCGACCTCGCGCTGCCGCGCGAGCTCCCCGTGAGCCTGCCCTCGGAGCTGGTGCATCGCCGGCCGGATATCCTCGCCTCCGAAGCCCAGCTGCATGCGGCGACGGCGGCGGTCGGCGTCGCTACTGCGAATCTGTATCCGCAGATCAACCTCACGGCAACTGGAGGTTTGCAGTCCCTGCCGTTCCAGCAGCTGTTCAACGGCTCGAACGCCGCGTGGACGCTCATCTCCGGCATCACCGCTCCCGTATTCGAGGGCGGCAAGCTCCGCGCCGAGCAGCGCGCTGCCGTGGACCAGCTGCGAGCGGCAGCCGCGCAGTATCAGCAGGTCGTCCTCGAATCCTTCGGCCAGGTCGCCGACCTGCTGGACGCGCTGCGCCACGACTCCGAGCTTCTCGCCGCGCAATCGAACGCGCTCTCCGCCGCCGAGAGCAGCGCCGAGCTTGCGCGCGAGAGCTACCGCGCCGGCAACTCCGGCCTGCTCGATGTGCTCGATGCGCAGCGCCAGCGCCTCGCGGCCGAGCTCGGCCTGGTGCGCGCGCAGGCCGAGCAGTACCTCGACACCGCGCAGCTCTTTCTCGCCTTGGGCGGGACGCGGCTTCCTTAGTCGGGCGTGCGGACCAGCGTCGTCTTCGGCAGTCCGCGCTCGCGGCGCTCGCGCCGCAGCGCTCGCGCCTTGGCGAGCAGTGCGAGGCACGCCCAGAGCAGCAGGACGGCGGCCGGTACTGCGGCGACCAGCGGCCACAGCACGATCACCACGGCGAACGCCGCCAGCACCAGCGCGAATCCCGCCACGAGCCGCGCTTCCGTCGGCGCGAGCACTCGCTGAGCGGTCAGCGCGGCACTCACGGTGCGGCCGATTCGCAACGCTCCCGCAGCCGCTCGGGAGGCGCTCCCGCGCTGCTCGCCGGCCGTGGCAGCCCACTCGCCGCCGCGGCCCGATCGCACCCGCTGCCGTCTGTGATAGGGCATGGCCGCGAACCGGCGCTTACGCTGCAGCACGATCTCCGTCGACTGCTCGAGGTCCGCGAGATACATCCGCTCCATCGCAGCGGCCACGGCCCGGTCCTCGACGACGGTGTCGAGCTCGAAATTCCCGATCCAGCTCGCGACGTTGAGATTGCTGGAGCCCACCCGGGCCCAGCGGCCATCGGCCACCGCCGTCTTGGCGTGCAGCATCGACCCTTTCCACTCGAAGAGCCGCACCCCCGCCTCGAGCAGGGGCCGATAGCCGGCCTCGGACATCGGCCGCAGCACCGGAATGTCGCTGGCCCCCGGCACGAGGAGCCGCACATCCACTCCATCGCGCGCCGCCGAGTGCAGGGCCTGGACGTAAGGTGGAATCCCGGCGAAGTAAGCGTCCGTGAGCCATAGCGTATTGCGCGCCGCCGCGGCGATCAGCTGATCGATGCGGAGCACCGCCGCGAGGCCCGGCGCGCTCGCGACGATCCGGACCGCGACGGTCCCCGCCTGCGGAATCGACTCCCGTTCCACCTGCTCTTCCGCCGCGAGAGGCGTGCCGATCACGCCCCAGGCTTGGGCGAAAGCTTGCTCGATGTCGTAGAGCGCCGGCCCGCGTATCTCGATCCCCGTATCGCGCCAGGGCGCGATACCGCGGCTCGGATCGCCGGTCCATCGGCGCCCGATGCAAAGCCCCGTGACGAAGCCGACTCGGCCGTCCACCGCGAGCATCTTGCGATGATCGCGGTGCAGCGCACCGAGCGGAGCCGTGAGATGCGGCGGATTGAAGCACCGCACCTCGGCGCCAGCGGCGCGCAGCGTCCGCCAGTACCCCGCCGAAGCCCTGCGGAGCGACCCCAGCCAATCGTAGATGATTCGCACGCGCACGCCTTGGTGCGCCTTGGCCGCCAATTCGCGCTGAAATTCCAGTCCGACCTCGTCCTCGCAGAACATGTAGTTCTCGAGGAAGATCGTTCGTTCGGCGCTCCTCAACGCCTCGAGCCAGGCCGGATAGTTCTCGGCGGCATCCTTCAGCACCCGCACATCGTTGCCGGCGACGAGCGGCGCACCGGCGGCGCGAGTGAAGGCTTGCTCTAAAAGTTCGGGATCCGCCATGGATTTTTCGAGGAGCGCGCGGGCGAGCGCACGTGAAATATAGCCCGCGCTCTGGACTTGTGGCCAAGGCGAGGAGCATAG
>JASHTA010000502.1 GCA_030040795.1 Gammaproteobacteria bacterium
GAAGGAGAACGAAAATGTTCGGCGTAAAGCGAGTGACCATCGCCCAGCACGAGCGGGGCCTCAAGTTCCGCAACCGGAGCTTCAAGACCATTCTCGAGCCGGGTGTGTATGGGATCTTCGATCCGCTCAAGCGAACCGAAGTGCAGGTCTATGACTTGACGGTTCCGGAGTTCGAGCACGCACGGGTCGACTTCCTCGTGAGGGACGCGCGCGCCACGATGGAGCGCTACTTCACGATCGTCGAGCTGGGCGACCGCGAGGTCGGCGTTGTCTACAAGAACGGCCGCGTGGCGGGACTGCTCGCACCCGGAAAGCGTCAGCTCTACTGGCGTGGTCCGATCGAGGTACGCGTCGAGAAGTATGACATCGCCAAGGAGTTCGAGCTGCCGAAGGAGCTTGCGAAGGTGCTGGTGCGTGCGAAGCAGCCGCTCGCTGCCCAGGTGGCAGACGCGGTGACTGCGGCGGAGGTGCCGGATACCTCAGTCGGTCTCCTGATCGTCGATGGACAGTTCGTGAAGGTCCTCGAGCCGGGTCTGCATGCGTTCTGGAAGTTCCAGCGCGCACTCAAGATCGAGCTCGTAGATCGACGCGTGCAGGCGATGGAGGTCGCAGGTCAGGAGATCCTGACTCGTGACAAGGTCAGCCTGCGGGTGAACCTCACCGCGCTCTGGCAGGTGCTGGACGTGGTGAAGGCTCGCGCGGCGCTCACGAACTTCGTCGAGTTCGTCTACAAGGAGCTGCAGTTCGCCCTGCGCGAGGCCGTAGGAGCTCGGACTCTCGATGAGCTGCTTGGCGACAAGGGTGTGCTCGATCGTGAGATCGGGGATACCGTTCGCGCCAAGGTTCAGGAGCACGGACTGATCGTGCGTTCGGTGGGCGTGAAGGACGTCATCCTGCCGGGCGAGATGAAGACCATTCTCAACCAAGTGGTCGAGGCGGAAAAGATCGCTCAGGCGAATCTCATCAAGCGCCGCGAGGAGACGGCAGCGACCCGGTCGCTGCTCAACACCGCGCGGCTCATGGATGAGAACCCGACGCTTCTGCGCCTGAAGGAGCTGGAGACTCTGGAGAAGGTCACCGAGAAGATCGACAAGCTCACGGTCTTCGGAGGCCTCGACGGAGTCCTCAAGGACGTGGTGCGGATCAAGGTGCCGAGCGCCTGATCCGTACTCCAACCCACTGCCCGGCGGGCGCAAGCTCGCCGGGATCTCTTGCCAAGCGCGGTCGATGATGAGGCGATCTATCCGGAACAGGCGCCGGTGGGAATGCAGTGCTGCGCGGTAGTTTCGCCGTTCGACACGTTCCGTGAGGCACGGCGGCACGGCGCGGTAGTATCTCTCGCTTACGGCCGCCCCTGTGATGATCCAATTACGGATACGCTCGCGGGGAATCCGGCGAGTCCGTCGAGCCCGGGACTGGCGGGCGGCTGCATGTGCAGCTCGCGGGTGGCTGGAGGTCGAGATCTCGCGCCGACGGGCGAAGATCTTGTGTGGCCGGGCGACCTTCTGAAAGTCGGTTGTCATCGTGGAGGGATCAAATGGCTGAGCTGACTCGACGACAGATTGTGACTGCCCTGACCGCAACGTTGTTGGACGCTGGGCGTAGCCGCGCGGTTGGGTCCTCGCATGCCGCCCCCGCAGCGAACGGGCAACCGATCAGCGAATCCGGATTCGTGCCAATCGGCGGCATCGAACAGTGGATCGCAATCCGTGGGCAGCGTGCAGACAATCCGGTGGTCGTATTCGTGCACGGAGGTTTTGGGGACGCGCAGTCGCCCTTCCTCGCGGAGTTCGCGCCCTGGGAAAGGGATTTCACGGTGCTCACCTGGGATCAGCGGGGGAGCGGCAAAACGTACGGCAAGTACGGAAAAGCAACTCCGGGAATGGCGACACCCGCTGCGGCGCTAGAAAGTCTGACACGGGATGCGATCGAAGTGGCGGAATATGCCCGGCGGAGGTTGCGCAAGGAGCGGGTCATTCTCGTTGGGCACTCATGCGGGTCCATCGTTGGGTTGAAGGTCGTGAAGAGGCGACCGGGTCTTTTTCACGCGTATGTGGGGAGTGGGTTCCCCACGAACTGGGTGCTGATGATTCACGCGCGGGAAGCTTGGGTCCGCAAACAGGCAAAGAAGGCAGGCGATGCGGCGACGCTCAAGGCACTCGATGCTGCCGCGAGTCTGCCGATCGGGGACCTGCGTCGCTTCATCGTTGGCCAGGACTACCTCATGCCCCCGTCCGATGTCGAATATCTGGAGATGGAGAGTAAATTCATCGGCGCGGCTGCTGCGCCGAAGAAGGGAGATGCGGCGGACTGGGTTGCTGGATTTAATTTCTCACAAGAACGGGTGCTTCCGGCGGTCACGTCTTTCGATGCGCGCGCGGTCGGCCTCGACTTTAAAGTACCTTTCTTCATCATTCAGGGGCGCGACGATCACGTTACCTCCTTCGCCGACACAAAGGCGTATGCCGCCGAGCTCCGCGCACCGCGCAAGGCGTTTGTCGCGATCGACGGCGGTCATTTCGCCTGCTTCACGAATCCAACCGAATTCGTTCCTGCCCTACGCAACGTGGTCCGACCTCGGGCGTTCACCTGAGCTGCAGGCACTGAAGAGGCCCGATAGCAGATAATCCGGAACGTCTCGTACGGGTCGTAAGGGTGAGTCACCGTCCACCCGGGCTACGGCACCCTCGGCGCAACCAGCAACCATTCCCCCCATGACCTTTTGAGCATGAGAGACCGCGAATCTCATCAAGTCTGGGGATAGAGCTTCGGAAACAGCATCTCGAGTGCCTCATCCGGGAAACGCAATGACACCGGGCCCTTCGGCGTCGCGGAGGCGAGGAGGCCGCGGCGAGCTCCGCCACAACATCGTTGACCTCGCCCGGCACTTCGTCGAGCAATGTCGGCTCGATGCAAAAAAGCGTGTCGGCGGTTTCCGATTTGGCCGATCCTCGGACCATGGGAAAGACGGAGTGAGTTAGCCGCGAAATGCAGCAGATGCGCCGAGTTTGGCCGATTATTTGGCCGATGACCGGTGGCCGATATGCAGCAAATCTAGCCTGTTGTTTTTAATAGCGTCTACGAGATTATCAGCCAGTTCTGGCCGATCTCTTGGCCGATTTTAGACAACTCCATCCCGTGAGTTTGGTTCAGGCTGCTCGAGTCGAACGAGCGTGGGCACGGCTTAAGAGATTCCAGATGCGCAAGGTAACAAGATCGAGCTTTGGTGCCCTTTTGGACACATAGGTTACCCATCTGTCCGGCCCGCCGGCCGGAACGGACCGGAACTTCATTATGGGGTGTGGGGGAATCGAACCCCCGACCAGCGAATAAAAAGACCATGCCGCGTCCCTCGGCACCGCCCGCCACCAATCGACTCAACGACCTACTGGAGCAGCGTGGCGTTGAGAAGCGGCGTTTGCGGGCCGTAAGTGTGCCAATACTGTGCCAGAGAGCGGCTCGTCCGCCGGTACGAAGAAGCTTCCGAGGAGCGCTTCGGGCGCGCTTATGCGTGACCGCGCTGCTGTCGCGCTACGTACCGAGCGAGCGTGTCGTTCATCCGTGTCTGCCAGCCGCGGCCGCCGCGCCGGAAGTATTCCACGACCCGCGGCTCGAGTCGCAGCGTCACGGGTACTCTGTGTGTGGCGGCCTTCGGCCGGCCGCGCCGCTTCATCACCTCGGGAAGCGGCACCATCGCGGCGAAGTCCTTTGCCGTCAGCTCCCGGGAGTCAGGATCGGCGGCGATGCCCGCTTTGATGCGGGCCTCTTCGGCGGCGCTGTTTCGCTCGAATCTTCCTTTGGCCTTGGCTTTGATGTTCATAGCGTTCAATCTCTGCGTTGGTCGCGCGACGCAAGCTGACGATGCGCATCGTGTCTTCGCCACGCACGGTATTGACGGCGGTATAGAGCCGGCCCTCTCGCGGAGCGATGCCGATCCAGCGATCCTCGCCATAATCGTCCGCATCATCGGCTTGCACCAGCATGGCGTTCCAATCGCGCTCAGCAGCGAGAGCGAGGGAGACATCGTGCTTCCTGCGATTCGCCTCGTCCTTCTGCGAATCTAACTCGGTCCTCACAGTATTTATTGTACGTACAAAAAATACCGACGTCAAAGCGGCGGTGTCGAGGCGGCAACCTATCGCATTTTCAGGACGATCACTCGATCGCTGCTCGGATCGGTAATCGGGCGCAAGGCCTTCACCCGACCGGCAACGACCGGCGGCGCGCCATTGCCCCAGCCCGAGCGCACGAAGGTCAAGACGCTCGCGACCTCGTCGTCAGTGAGCTGGACACGAAATTGCGGCATGCGATAGGCGGCGGGTGCGCCTTTCACCACGATCGTTTGCGCGCCGTTCAAGACGAGGTTGACCAGTCCCGAAGGATCGGTGTCGAGCACCTCCGGATTGCCGGCGAGGGGCGAAATGTAGGGTACCTGGCCTTTGCCGTCTGCACCATGGCACGACACGCAATAGCCGCGATAAAGCGTTGCCCCGGGCCGATTGGGCCTGCCGCGCTCGAGCGCGGCTGTCGTCGCGCCGTCGTAGCCGTAGGCGGCTTGCTGCGCCGTGGCCGGGAGCGATTTCAGGTACGTCACCACCGCGTTGAGGTCGTCATCGCTCAGATAGGGCGTACTGTTGTTGATGACGTCGAGCATCGAGCCGAAGGCGACACCGCCGATACTGTGCCCCGTCTTGAGAAAGGCCTCGAGCTCGTCGTTGGACCAACGACCGAGACCGGTGCGCACATCGCCCCTCAGATCGGGCGCGAACCAGGCGTCGAGCTCGGCGCCGCGGAGATAAACGCCCCTTCCGTCGTCGAGCGCTTTCTCCTGCCAGGCCCAGCCGCGCGGCGTATGGCAGGCGCCGCAGTGGCCGAGCCCTTCCACGAGGTAGGCGCCGCGATTCCACTGCGCGTCATGCGCCGGATTGGGCCTGAAGCCGGCTTTTGCGGTAAACAACATGTTCCAGATGGCGAGCGGCCAGCGCCAGCTCAAATAGAAGGGAATCCCGCTCGGCTTGTTCGCCTGCTCGACCGGCGGCACCTCCTTCATGAAGAAGTCGTAGAGCGCACGCATGTCGGCAGCGCTGATCTTCGCATACGAAGGATAAGGCATGACGGGATAGAGATGATGCCCGTCCTTGGCGACGCCGAACCGCACGGCGCGATCGAAATCCTCGAAGCTGTATTTGCCGATACCGG
>JASHTA010000503.1 GCA_030040795.1 Gammaproteobacteria bacterium
GCCACGCGATAGGTTCGCGTCCCATCGGCGAGAGCGTTCATCCGCTCGTTGAGTCCGGCCACCCAGCTCCTCAGCCAGTCGAGCCGGTCGAAATCCCGAGGCGCCACTTCCGGCGCGTAGATGAGCTGCTCGAGCAGGCGGTCATCGTAGCGGCGCGACCAGCGTTTGATGATCGCCTGCACTTCCATGTAGCGCCGCGCGAGCATCTCGAGGCCCGAGCCCTGAAGCGGCGGAGCCGCGGAATTCACGTACAGGGCCGCGCTCTCGATGGCCGTATTGAGCAGCACCGAGTCGAGCTCGGCGTCGTCCTTGACGTAGGATTCCTGCTTGCCGCGCTTGATCTTGTAGAGCGGCGGCTGCGCGATGTAGACGTGCCCGCGCTCGATGAGCGCCGGCATTTGCCGGTAGAAGAACGTGAGCAGCAGCGTGCGGATGTGGCTCCCGTCCACATCGGCGTCGCACATGAGAATGATGCGGTGATACCGCAGCCGATTCACGTCGAAGTCGTCCTTGCCGATTCCGCACCCGAGCGCCGTGATGAGCGTGCCCACCTCCGCGGAGGAGAGCATCTTGTCGAAGCGCGCCTTCTCCACATTTAGAATCTTGCCTTTGAGCGGCAGGATCGCCTGCGTGCGGCGATCGCGGCCTTGTTTAGCGGAACCGCCGGCGGAGTCGCCCTCGACGATGAAGATCTCGGAGAGCGCCGGATCCTTCTCCTGGCAATCGGCGAGCTTGCCGGGCAGGCCCGCAACGTCGAGCGCGCCCTTGCGTCGTGTCATCTCGCGCGCCTTGCGCGCAGCCTCTCGCGCCCGCGCCGCCTCGATAATCTTCGCGACGATTCCGCGCGCATCCTGAGGACGCTCGAGCAGAAACTCGCTGAGCTTCATGTTGACGATCGACTCGACGATGCCCTTCACCTCGGAGGAGACGAGCTTGTCCTTCGTCTGCGAGGAGAATTTCGGGTCAGGCAGCTTCACCGACAGAATGGCTGTCAGGCCTTCGCGTGCATCGTCGCCTGACGTCGGCACCTCCTTCTTGGCGGACATTTCCTTCTCGATGTAGTCGTTCAGCGTCCGCGTGAGCGCGCTGCGAAAGCCCGCGAGGTGGGTCCCGCCATCCTTCTGCGGAATGTTGTTGGTGTAACAGTACATGCTCTCCTGGTAGGAGTCGTTCCACTGCAGGGCGACCTCGACGCTCACCGGCCCTTCCTGGGTCCGAAACCAGAAGACCGATTCGTGAATCGGGGTGCGAGTGCGATTGAGGTAGGTCACGAAGGCCTGCAGGCCGCCCTCGTGCTGGAAGACATCCGACTTGTTCTCCCGCTCGTCGATGAGCTCGATCGTGACGCCGGAGTTCAGAAACGACAGCTCGCGCAGCCGCTTGGCGAGCACGTCGTAGTCGAACTGAATGTGAGTGAAAATGGTCGAGCTCGGGCGAAAGCGGATCGTCGTCCCGCGCTCCTGTGTCTCGCCGACCACGGCGAGGGGCGCCACGGGCTCGCCGAGGTGGTACTCCTGGCGGTGAATATGCCCGTCGCGGCAGATCGTGAGCTGAAGGTAATCGGACAGCGCGTTCACGACCGATACGCCGACGCCATGCAGACCGCCCGATACCTTGTAGGAGCTCTCGTCGAACTTCGCGCCCGAGTGCAGGACGGTCATGATGACCTCGGCCGCCGAGCGCCCCTCCTCGGGGTGGATGTCCACCGGGATGCCCCGGCCGTTGTCCGAGACGGTGACGGACTCATCCGCATGGATCTTGACGACGACTCGATCGCAGAACCCGGCGAGGGACTCGTCGATGGAGTTATCGACGACCTCGAAAACCATGTGGTGCAGACCTGTCCCGTCGTCCGTGTCGCCGATGTACATCCCGGGGCGTTTGCGCACAGCGTCAAGCCCCTTTAATACTTTGATTTTGCTCGAATCGTAGACGTCGTTGGGCGACATGAAAACGCTCAGTTTTGGGACACGGCATTATACCGGTCGGACCCTGCCCTGTTCCACGTGAAACACGCGGTCCGGGGCGCTGAACATCGCCGGATGGGGGCTCAGCGAAGTCGACACCAGCTGGCACTTGAGCCGAAGGACCTGCTCGATGAAGGCCGCGAGATGCGGGGAGTCGAGCTCAGCCGCCGGATCGTCGAGGAGCAGCGTCGGAACCGTCGCGAATCGCTCCCGAAGCATGTCGAGCTGAGAGAGGATCATCGCCACGGCGATGAGCTTCTGCTGGCCGCGTGAGGCCACCTCGCGAGCCGGCAAACCATCGAGCCGCAGATGCACGTCCGCACGGTGCGGGCCGGCATGTGTCACTCCTCGGGCTGAGTCGCGAGTGCGTGACGCGTGCAGTGCCCCAAGCAGTGTGCTGTCGCGCGCCCAGCCCTGGCTGTAGAGGAGCTCCACGTCCCGGCCCATCAGGGCGTGGGTGGCCTCCCGCCAGTACGGCTGCAGCTGATCGAGGCCTCGGCGCCTCGACTCTGCGAGCGCCTCACCCAGCTGAGCCAGCTCTGGGTCCCACGCCGGAGCCTGTCCCGGCTCCGCGCGAAGCGCAGCATTCCTTTGCCGCAACGCACGATGGTAACGGCTCCAAACGTCGACGAATCCGTGTTCCACGTGGAACACCGCCCAGTCCATCCACCGGCGCCTGCGCGCGGAGCCCTCCTCCACGAGCTTGTGAACCCCCGGGTCGATGACCTGAACGGGGAACACTTGCGAGAGCTCGGCAAGGGAGGAGACAAAGGCTCCCCCGACCTTGGCGACCGTAGCTGACCCCCGAACCGCCTGAAGTCCCAGTGTCGTCTCCGGCGCTGCCGTACGGCCGAAGACCGTCAGCTGCGGCTTACCCTGGCGAATCACCCGCTCTGTGTTTCGGGTCCGAAAGGATCGCCCTCGCCCCAGCAGAAACAGGGCTTCGAGGATCGAGGTTTTTCCCGAGCCGTTCGGTCCCCAGACCAGATTCCGCTCAGGGTGCAGCGCGAGCTCGGCGTTCTCGAGGCAGCGCACTGCTTCCAGGGAAATGAACGCCAGGCTCATGGTGATCGCGAAGCGGCTTCCGGACCGCGGCCGAGCGCCCGATGATCCAGCAAAGGAAGCCGGTCCGAGGCTTCCCGCGTGCGAGCCCGTGCAGGACGCTCGATCAAAGCCTCATCGGCATGACAACGTACTTCGCCCGGGCTGCGCCCGGCTCCCGTACGAGGCAGCTGCTGTTCGGATCGGTGAGTCCGATCTCAACCTTGTCGCCCTCGAGGGCCGCAAGGGCCTCGAGGAGATAGGTGACATTGAAGCCCACCTCCAGCTCCTCCCCCTCGTAGCGGACTTCGACCTGATCCTCAGCCTCCTCCTGTTCGGGGTTATGCGCCTGGATGGTCAGCGCTCCCGGCTTCAAGTTGAGGCGAATCCCACGGTACTTCTCGTTCGACAGGATGGCCGTGCGCTGGAACGACTGCCGTAGCAGTTCGCGGTCAGCTTCCACGATCTTGCTGGGATTGGCCGGCAAAACGCGGGCATAGTCTGGAAAACGCCCGTCTATAAGCTTCGAAGTTACGCGAATGTCGCCAATATTGACGCGAATATGGTTCGTTCCGATAGCAACGTCGAGGGTTCCTTCCCCGGCGAGCAGCCGCTGCAGCTCGAGGACACCTTTGCGAGGAATGATGACCTGCTGGCTCGTGGCGGCCAGGGCCTCGAGCTCCATCTCGCAGAGCGCAAGGCGATGCCCGTCGGTCGCCACAGCCCGCAAGAGGTTGCCCTCCGTCTCGAGCAGCATCCCGTTCAGGTAGTACCGGACATCCTGCTGCGCCATGGAGAAGTGCGTCTTGTCGATGAGATGGCGCAATGCGCTGCGAGCCACCGCGAGGTGCTGCTGCGCGTTGATCTCCTCGACCACCGGGAACTCCGCCGCGGGCAGGCTCGAGAGCGTGAAGCGGCTGCGGCCGGTCCGCAGCGTCACTCGATCGCCTTCGGTCGTAAGGTTGACGCTCGCCTTCTCCGGAAGCGCGCGAAAGATGTCGAGCAGCTTGCGGCCGGGCACCGTGATGTCGCCGGGCTGTTGAACGTCGACCTCGTGCGATGCGACAAGCTCCACCTCGAGATCCGTCCCCGTGACGCCGAGCCGGCTCTCGCGAGCCGACAGAAGCACATTCGCGAGAATGGGCATCGTCTGCCGGCGTTCGACCACGCCGATCACGTTCTGCAGGGGGCCAAGAATATCTTCACGAGCTGCTGTGATTTTCATGTTGCGCCGTGAGAGACCTCTGGTCTCTTCGTCTTAGGATTTGGAAAGATGATTGTGGGAATCTTAAGAGGCTGTGGACATGGGGACAACTCGGATAAGAGCCCCGCGATCAACGGCTTGTCCCGCGCGAAGCGCTCGAGCAAGGGCCGAAGGACCTGGCGAAGGCCTGTGCGCGGCCTGTGGGTAAGTCTCCGCCGTGAATTATCCCCAGGCGATCCACATCAACCCGTCAAGGTTCTCA
>JASHTA010000504.1 GCA_030040795.1 Gammaproteobacteria bacterium
GGATCGACGGGCTTCACGAGATACTGGTCGAATCCGGCCTCCTGCGCTCGAAGCCGGTCGGACTGCTGGCCGTAGCCCGTGATGGCGACGAGGCGCAGGCTCTCGACCCTCTGCTGCGACCGCAGCTGCCGCGCGACCTCGTAACCGTCCATGTCGGGCAGGCCGATATCGAGCAGCACGACGTGCGGCCTGAACGATTTCGCCGCCTCGAGCGCATCGTGAGCCGCGTGCACGCTGCGCACCTCGTGTCCCTCCAGCGCGAGCAGCATGGCGATGCTCTCGGCCGCGTCGACGTTGTCATCGACGACGAGGACGCGCACAGGCGCGCCGCTCTCGGCTTCGGCCCCGGCCCCGATCGCCGGCACGTCGTGCTTACGGCCCGCGACGGATCTGGCGCGCAGCAGCGGCAGACACACGACGAACTCGCTTCCCTGCCCCGAGCCCGCGCTTCGCGCTTCGACGGTACCGCCGTGCATCTCGACGATTTTCTTGACGAGCGTGAGCCCGATCCCGAGCCCGCCCTGCGCGCGATCGAGCGTGCGCGTTCCCTGCGTGAACAGCTCGAACACGTGGCCGAGCAGGCTCGGAGCGATGCCCATGCCGGTATCGCGGACACGCAGCGCGACCCTCTCCGCCTGCCGCTCGGCCTCGAGCCAGATGCGCCCGCCCTCGGGCGTGTACTTCGCGGCGTTGATCACGAGGTTGGCGACTACCTGAGCGAGGCGTGTCAGATCCGCATCGAGCGGCAAGGGCTCGCCGGGCACGCTCACGGTGAGCTGGTGCTTGCGCTCGCGCACGAGCGGACGGCTGGTCTCGAGCGCGTGGCGCACGACATCGCTCAGATCCACCGGCGCCTTCTCGAGCGTGATCTGCCCGCGCACGATCCTCGACACGTCGAGCAGATCATCGACGAGCCGCGTCAAGTGCCGCGACTGGCGCTCGATCACGGCGCGCGCCCACTCGAGCTTGGGATTGCCCTTCGCGTGAAGCCTCAGGATCTGCGCCGCGTTGCGGATGGGAGCGAGCGGATTGCGCAGCTCGTGTGCGAGCATCGCCAGGAATTCGTCCTTGCGCTGATTGAGTTCCTGCAGCGCCTCCTCCGCATGCTTGCGCTCGGTCACGTCGAGGTGAATGCCGACGATGCGCGGCCTGTCCGCGTGCAGCACCCTGCCCGCCTTCGAGTGTATCCAGCGCAGGCCTCGCGCCGGATGCCGGTAGCGGTATTCGAACTCCCGCACGCCGGAGGTCCGGCACGAGTCCAGGGCGGTCTTGACGGCCCGCATGTCGCGTTCCTCGATGCGCATGAGCAGCTCGCCGAGGTTGCGCGGACCGCCCGGCTCGAGGCCGAACAGATCGTGGCATTCCGGAGAGAGAAAGCACCGGTCGGTGACAGGGTCCCACTCCCACGCGCCCACGCGCGCGACCGTCTGCGCGAGTCGCAGCCGCTCCTCGCTCGCCGCAAGGGCACGGTCCGCGCGAGCCTTCTCGAATGCCGGCCACACGATGTCCGCCACGCGCTCGACCAGCTCGACCTGCGAGGCGGTCCAGCGGCGCGCCTCCGAGGACACGATCGACAGCAGCGCGACCGGCCGTCCGCCTCGCAGCAGCGGCACGGAGATGAGCGCGCCGATTCCGCGTGGGCCAAATTCACTCACGTACAAATGGGCCGAGCGGCCGTCCTGCCGCGTGTCGTAGACGACGGTGGTCACGCCATGCCGCGACTGCAGCGCGAGCAAGCTGAAGGACTCGAGCGGCAGGCTCGAGATCTCGATGCCCGAGGCGTCCCCGGCCTGGGTGAGCAGAATTGCCGCGTGCTCCTCGTGATCGAGCTCCGCGAGCGTCGCTCGACTCGCATGCAGCCGCTCGCGCAGGCGCACCATGGCGATGCAGACGAGGTCCCGCGGATCGGCGATGCGCGCAAGCTCGGTGGAGAGCGCAAGCAGGAACGCGCTCCGCTCGTTGCTCTCCTTCACGCCATGCACGTCGGTTGCCGTTCCCATCCACTTGACGACGGCGCCGCTCGTGTCGCGCATCGGATGCGCCTGGATGAGATGCCAGCGATAGACCCCGTCGTGGCGGCGCAGCCGCGCCTCGAGGCTGAAGCCGATCTGCTGCGCCTGGGCGGCACGCCAGGCGCTGTGTGTGCGCCGGCGATCGCGTGGATGCAGCAGCCTCGCGCCGAGCTTCGCGGAGGCGAGATCGCTCGGCGCGAGCCCCGTGTAGGAAAGCCCGTGGCGATTGGCAAACTCGGGCGTTCCGTCGCTCGAGTGCACCCAGACGATCTGCTGCAAGGCCTCCGCGAGCAGATAAAAGTCCGGCGCAACCGCGGTCGCGCCGCCGTGTGTCCCGGCCGCCATCATGTACCTCGAGCGGCGCGCTCGTGCTTCGCGGCCGCCGCAAGCGTGCGCGCCCGAAGATCTCGCACAGCAAGTCCCGTGCCTCTCAGGCGTCGGCATCGCCTCGGGCACGCAGGTCCACGCAGGTCGCGGACGCGTGTCCTAGGCGAGTCCGACGGAGTCGGACAGGATCATCGTGAACGCGAGCAGGCAGCAGCCCGCCATGGTGAGGTTGCGGCGGAGCCTCAAATAGTCCTCCGGCAGCTCCTCGCCGACGCTGCGATGCTCGTAGAGCCAGAATACGCCGAGCGAGACGACGAGCAGCGCGAGGCCGCGTTGCCCGTTGAGCACCACGCTCGCCGCAGCGCAGACACCGGGAAGAATCGCTCCGGCGATGCGCTGCGGGCCCCACGTGAGCCGGCCCGCCAGCGCGAGCCCCCAGTGGACCGCACCGACGGAGGCGAGCACGGCCGCGCCGTACGCGAGCGCAATCTGCTGAGCGAGCAACCGCAGCTCATAGCTCGGCAGAAACGCCATGGCGACCGGGCATGCGATGAACGGAACGAGCCCGGCGTAGGCGGCGATCTCCGCGGCCGCGCCAAACGAGGGCCCCGGAGCGGAGGAGGGTTCGCGACGAAACGAGCCGGATCTCACAGTCTGTCCCTTGGCCGGGCAAGGCGCCCGGGCGGTCATGTTAGAGTATCTGCGTGCGGCGAGGAGATCCTGGACGAGCGCCGGCCTCGCCTTGCCGCTCGGCAATGTCAGCGGCCCGCTCGTCGTCGTCCCGTAGGGCGATCCGCAGGAGGCTCGAGATGCGCCGTCCGGCCTGTGTTGCAATATTGTTTACCGCGGCCGGTCTGCTGCTCGCCGCCGGGGCATGGGCCCAGGCGATCTTCAGAGCGCCCGAGTCTGTCCGGCTCGGCTTGAGCGTCATGAGCCAGGTCGTCGAGAACACCGGACGGCTGATCGCAGCCGGGCGCTACGATCAGCTGCCCGCGGAATCGAACGAGTTCGAGGCCGGCGTGACGGCTCTCGAGCAGGGTCTCGGCGACCAGCCGACGCCGTTCAAGACGCGCATCGACCCGTTGCTCGCCAGGGCGCGCGTCGCGGCGAGCGCGATGAGCGAGGCCGTCGCCTCGCACCGCAACTCGATGCTGCCCGTGGCCCACGATCAGCTCGCCGACGCCGTGCAATCGCTCATCGCGCTGTTCCCGGCGAGCTTGCAGCCGCCGGCGGGCCCGGCGCCTCAGGCGCCGAGGAACATCCGGTAAGCCGGATTGCCCGTCTCCTCGACGTACGGGTAGTGCAGATCGTTCAGATGCTGCACGAACGCGCTTCGGTCGGCGGCCGGCACTTGAATGCCGGCGAGCACGCGGCCGTAGTCCGACCCATGGTTGCGATAGTGGAACAGCGTGATGTTCCAGCGTGATCCGACGGCTTCGAGGAATCTCAAGAGCGCGCCGGGGCGCTCGGGGAACTCGAACCGGTAGAGCAGCTCATCGGCGATGCCGCGCGCGTGGCCGCCCACCATGTAGCGCACGTGCAGCTTCGCCACCTCGTTGTCCGTCATGTCGTGGACGGTGTAGCCGTCGCCGCGCAGCTGGCGCACGACACCGTCGCGCTCCGCGCGGCCCTGCGTGAGGCCGAACGCCACGAAGATCTGCGCGCGCGCGGGCCCCTCGTAACGGTAGTTGAACTCCGTGACGCTGCGCAGGCCGAGCGCCTGGCAGAATTTGAGGAAGCTGCCCGGCCGCTCGGGAATCTCCACCGCGAGCAGCGACTCGCGGCCGCCGCCGAGGTCCGCGCGCTCCGCGACATGCCGCAGGCGATCGAAGTTGATGTTGGCGCCGCTGTTCACCGCGACGAACCGCTTGCCGCGCCAGCCCTCCCGGGACACGCACTTCTTGATGCCGGCCACCGCGAGCGCTCCGGCGGGCTCGACGATCGAGCGCGTGTCCTCGAACACGTCCTGGATCGCGGCGCAGATCTCATCCGTATTGACGAGCACGATCTCATCGACGGTCGTGCGCGCGAGCGCGAAGGTTTCCTCCCCGACGCGCTTGACGGCCACGCCGTCCGCGAAGATGCCCACGCGATCGAGGATCACCCGCCTGCCGGCTTGCAGCGACTCGTACATGGCGTTCGCGTCCTCGGGCTCGACACCGATCACGCGCACACGCGGATAGAGATACTTGATGTAGACCGCAATGCCCGCGATGAGGCTTCCTCCGCCCACGGGCACGAACACGGCGTCGATGTCCCCGCCGGTCTGCCGCACGATCTCCATGCCGACGGTGCCCTGCCCCGCGATCACATCGGGATCGTCGAAGGCATGGACGAACACCAGATTGCGCTCCCGCGCCAGCTCGAGCGCTCGCTCGAAGGCGCTGTCGTAATCGTCGCCGTGCAGCACGGCCTCGCCGCCGAGGCCGCTCACCGCCTCCACCTTGATGTGCGGCGTCGTTTGCGGCATCACGATGACCGCCGGCACTCCGCGGCGGCGAGCGGCAAGCGCGACACCCTGCGCGTGGTTGCCCGCCGAGGCGCAAATGACGCCGCGCTGCGCGACGGCATCCGATAGATGCGCGATCTTGTTGTAGGCGCCGCGCAGCTTGAAGGAGAAGACGGGCTGCAGGTCCTCGCGTTTGAGCAGGACGCGCGCGCCGAGACGCTGCGAGAGGCGCGGCGCCTCGTCGAGCGGCGACTCGATCGCCACATCGTACACACGGGACTTGAGGATGCGCTCGATGTAAGGACTTGCCAAAGCGTCATTCCGGGGGTTGAGGACCACCGAAAGCTTAGCGTATTCCGCTGAGCCGGGTTTGACGGCGGCCAGCCGCAGTCGGGGCTATGGCGCGGCTCGCCGCTCGCCCGGGCGCACCGCGAAGCGGAACTGCGTCTTGCCGAGCACGACCACGTCGCCGTCCTTCAAGCTCTGGCGCGTGACCCGCCGGCCGTTCACGAGCACGCCGTTCGTGCTGTTGAGATCCTCGACGAGCGTCTGATGGGGGCCGACCAGAATCATCGCGTGGTGGCGGCTCACGAACCGGGTGTCGATCTGAACGTCGTTGTCCGGCGTCCGCCCGATGCTCGTTCTGCGGCCGAGCACATGGACCACTTCGCCGTCGCCGTCTCCACGAATGAGCAAGCGCGTTGCGCCGTCGGCGTCGCCGCCGCGGTCGCCCGGCTCGTCCGGAAGCCGTATGTTGTGCTGAATGCTGTCGAGCAGCGCCGTGCTGCGGGCGGTCTCCCCCTCGAGCCGCCGGATGAGGGCGTCCCGCTCGTCGATGGCCCGCCGCGCCTCCTCGAGCGTGGCTCGCCAGTCGTCGTTCAGCGTCGTGAGCTCCTCGATGCGCGCATTCTTGATCCGCACGTCACTCTCGAGCTGGCGGAGGCTCTCCTCGGCGGCCCGTACATCGGCCTCCGCCGCCTCGATGCGCTCCTGGCTCGCACGCAGCTCCGTTTGCAGAGCCTCCTGAGACTGCGCTTGCTCGGCGACACGAGTCTCGAGCTCCTGCAGCCGGGCGGCGCCGGCATCGAGCTGCGCGCTTCGCTCCGCGTGCCGTGCCTCCACCTGCTGCAATGCGGCCGTGCGCTCGACGAGCTGCAAACGCACGCCTTCGAGCTCGCTCTGGAGCGTGCCTGTGCGACGCTGCTCGCCGTCGCGGGCCGCTTGCAAGTCGCGCTGCAGCTCCTCTACTTGAGAGCCGCGACGGCTCACCTCGCTGTCGAGGCCGCGCAGCAGTGAGTCGAGCACACCGTGACGGCCTTCGATGGAGTGCAGGGCCTCGAGCTGCGCGGCCGCCTGCAGCTGCAGCTGTTGGAGGCGCTCCTCGGCACGCGCGAGCGTCCGTTCGCGCTCCGCGAGCCTCGCTTCCACAGTCCGGTCGCGCTCGCGGGTCTGGGTCCGAGTTGCGGCAGTCTCGGCTTCTCCGGCCTCGAGGCGCCGAGCGAGCTCATCGGCCTGCGCCCGAGCTGCGGAGAGTGCAATGCGGGCGTCGGTCAGCTCGCGGCCGAGTGCCTCGGCGCGCTGCTCGGCTGCGGCGCGCTCCGCGCGCGCGGACTCGAGCTCGCGCTCGACGGCGCTGACGCGCGCATCCCTTGCTCCGAGACGCGTCTCGAGCTCCCGAAGATTCGTGGCGAGCGACCGGAGATCCTCCTCGAGCCGGGTGCGCTGCTCGAGGGACGCGCGGTCCTCGCTCTTGGCGGGCCGCAGGCCCGCCGGCGCCGGCGCGACCCAGGTATCGGTGTTGCCGGGGTCATGCTGATTGCCGACGTCATGCTGATTGGCGAGGTCATGCTGATTGCCAAGGTCACGCTGACGGCGTCCGGCTTCGTAAACCTCCACGTCGAGGACAGGTAGCTCGGCCGTTGTCTCGAGGTCGGGTGGACTCGAGACAGGGTGGCTTTGCGTGCTCATCGGCGCGTTCCCGGCGTCTTTCGAGGGCCCAGGCAGTCCATGATGTTCGGCTCCGAGTTCACGGCCGGTATATAACCCATCGGCTGGACCGCTCTCAACGCGAGAGCAGAAAATCGCGAAGGACTTCCGTCATGCGCTCCGGAGCGCTCTGGAACGCCTCCCCGCCCACCTCGGGAAGGTCGACGAGCCGAGCCTTCGGCATGAGCTCGCGGGCGTACAGCGTCGCATCCCAGCACTCATCCCTCGGCCGGACGATCAGCGCCGGCTGCGCGACCTGGCCGAGCCGGTCTCGGGCCGCGTAATCCAGCGCCGCTTGCAAGCCCCACCACGCATTCGGGCCGCTGTGCAGCTTGTCCGCGAAGTTGCGCGCCAGCTCCTCGAGCGGTAGTCCCGAGCGCGCCGCCTTGCGTGTGCGCTCCCACTCGGGGACGAGGTGGCTACCGTCGTCGAGGGGCCGGATCGGCCACGGTGCGGCACGGAACGCCTCGCGGTCCGCCTTGGATGCGACCGGCACGCCGACGCACACCACGCGGCGAACGCAGGCCGGCCGTGCGATGGCGACCTCTGCCGCGACGAGCGATCCGGTCTGATACCCCACCACATCGATTTGCCTGAAGCGCATGGTGTCGATGAAATCGACGACCGCGGAAGCGTAATCGGCGATGGAGAGCAGGGACGGTGACGCGTCGGACTCCCCATAACCCGGCAGATCGGGCGCATACACGGAGCGATCGCGCCCCATCAGGGGGAGCAGCTTGTGGAACACCGCACCGGACATCGGGGCTTGGTGCAGGGCGAGGAGCGGCGTGCTTTCATCGAAGCCGCCGCCGGGCGGAATCGCATTGTGCACGTGGAGCTGGCCGTAGCGGCATTCGAAGTAGCCGCGCCGTACGCGCGGCTCGGTCTGCGGAACGATACGGCTTTTGATCACGCTCTTTGCCATCCACCCTCCTGCGGCCATTGACCGGACGCGCATGCGGCGAGCATATTGCCGCGCTTCGAGGAATTTTAGCCGGTTCGGCGCGCAGCGCGTCCGCCGGTATCGCATCGGGCCATGAATATCCGCATTGCACCGGGCGTGATCGCCGCCCTCGTGTGCTCGGCTCATGCCGCAGCCGGCACGTACGTCGAGGCTTCCAGAACCGACCTGCTGAACCCGCTGCGGCCTCCCGTGACCCAGAAGATGTGGTTCGACGGCAGCCGCTTTCGCCTCGAGAACGAGAGCGGTGATGCCGTCGAGATCTTCAAGGATCGGACGCTGTACCTGCTCGAGCCGCTGCGGAGCCGGTACGCCGCATTCGACGTGGCGAGTCTCGACAACCGGCCGAGCGGCTCCCACATTGCGGGGCTGGCGCGGACGAGCGCCACGACGTTGCCAGGCACGCGCATAGCCCACGAGACCTCGCGCACCGAATCGAGCGGCGGACGAGCCTGCACCGTGTGGGAAATCACCGTCGATGGCGTGAAGGTGCAGGAGCTGTGCGTCATCCCGGCCTCCTCCGTGATCGGCGGCGATCAGATCATGGCCGACATGCGGCAGGTCGGCGAGCTCATCGAAGATGAGGGCCTCGACGACACCCTGCGAGGCTCGGTTGCGCGCTCGTGGAACGACCTCGATCTGGTCCAGGGCATTCCCATCCTCTCGCGCAGCTTCGAGAATGGACAGCCGGCGGTCGAGATTCAGATCACCGCCGTGCGGACCGAGCCTGTGCCGTTCACGGCATTCGACGTTCCGGCCGGATTCAAGCGGCAGAAGGGGGGAGGTGCACGATGAGAGCGATCGCATCCCGGTTGACGATTGCGGTGGCCGCAGCGCTCCTGGTCGCGGGCTGCGGACTCGGTGAGACCGTCACGTCGTCTGCGGCGGGAGCCGCATCCGAGGCGCAGCAGGCGAAGCAGGCACAGGCCACCGAGAAGAGCGTCCAGCAGCAGCTCGATGCAGCGTCCCGCGCCGATGCCCAGAAGCGGGAAGCTGCCGAGCAGGAAGCCCAGTAGCTCCCGGTCCTCCGGCCGGGCTCCTGCCCGCGGGAACGGCTCTGCGCCTGAGGGCGAGGCTCAGCGCCTGAGAACGAGGCTCTGCGCCTGAGGGCCAGGCTCAGCGCTTGCGGCGCGGAGCGCTCCTCTTCCGACCCGTCTTTCTCGCCGGCCGCTTGGCAGCCTTGCGCCGGCTGCGGCCTGCAGCACGGCGTGCGGCAGGCCGTCGCCTCGCGGCGCCGCGCCGAGCCGAGCTGCGCCGAGTCGAGCCGCGTCGC
>JASHTA010000505.1 GCA_030040795.1 Gammaproteobacteria bacterium
GCAAGTCCACCTCTACGGACTTGATGATCTCATCGGCGAGATCGGGATGCTTTCCATGCAGCGCCTGGCTGCCGATGATGATGAACTGCGTCTCACCGGTGATGCGGCCGGCAGCGCGCAGCACATGATCAAGCTCCTGCTTCTTCATTGAGCCTCATGACCTCGCTCCGCGGCAGCAGTCCCACGTACGGCATGGATTGCCGCAGTCTCACGGCGTTCTCATCGCGCCCCAGCATCGCGGCGAATAGTGCGCCGTCATCGCTGCTTTCCGCGATCTTTTGCCACTCATCGTAAGCCGAGACCCAAACTCCTCGGCGTTTCCAGCGCGTGAGATTCGCAAGGATTTGTGCGCGGATCTCGCGCGGGGTATGTCGCCTGATCACCGCGAGCGACAGTGAGTGCCTGAGCTCGTCCAGCTCCTGATGTGAGTACCCCGCGCGCCGTGGGGGCCGAAGGCCGCGCTCGGTGAGCTCCAAGGCATCTCCTTCGGCGACCCCCCAGACCTCGAGCACGGCTCTCGGCAGAATCACGCCCAGAGAATTTCCGATGCGTCGCAGCACGATCTTCATAGGTATATTATTACATGTTATAACTCGGCTCACAATCGAGCGCAGGGACGCACAGGGGAGTGCGTGCAGGGGTTGCTGGAGGCCGTGGCCCGCCTACCGCGTTCTCGCCTCTTCTCTGCGCAACGCAAAGTAGCCGTCGAGCGTTCGGATCTGGCGCATGTTCGGCACCGGGTGCGCGCCGGCGTGCTCATCGAGAAACATCGCCTGTTGAGTGGAGGCGGTGAACGCCGGCCACGGGGGCAGGCCGGGCGCATTCGGGTTGCCCGTCTTCGCGAAATTCACCCAGTAGCTTTGCACCAGCTTCGACAGCGCGATGTCCGCAGGCTCCGGCGGGCCGCGCAGCCCAGAAGGTCCGCCGCCGGGCCCACTCAGATTGCCGAACACGTAGCCGATCTCGGCCGCATGGCTCGGTCCGACCGGCGCCTGGGGCGAGTGGCGATCGAAGTAATAGAGATACGCCCTGCCCTTGCCCTTCTCCGACTGCAGCAGCGCCCAAGCCCAGGTACCCCATGCGAACGTCGAGTCGCGCATGAGGTCCCTTGCGGACTGCTCGGCCTGCGTATCCGTCGCGTGAGGGTAGGCTGCGAGAACTGCACGAGCATCGTTGCCGTATCCGGCGCGGATTTGCGCCTCGAGCCGGGCCGGCGTCACGCCTGCGGGCACAAAGATCCGCCCTTCATCGGCATTCGTGCCGACGAGCACGGGGGTGTCGTTGAACCTCCCCTCGCGATAGAGCTCATATTCGTCTCCCGGCAGGATCGCACCGTCCAGAACCGGCCAGAATCCACCCTGCAGTCCGGGACCGAGCGCCTTCTGGATCACCTCGGCGGGCAGTGCGCGCGCTGCGACGATGTCCCGGGCGCCGAGCTTCTCGAGAAAGCTCCGGCCGGCCGCCTCCGCCGACGCGAGTGTGCGGACATTCTCGCCGGCTTCGTTCGCGAATCGCGGCGGCGCCATACTCCCGCCGCTCTCCGAGATGGCGCGCTGGAACAGGCCCCGTGCAGGCGGCGCCACGGCCAACATGCTCACGGCGATTCCGCCCGCGGACTCTCCGAAGATCGTGACGCGCGAGGGGTCGCCCCCAAACCTCGCGATGTTCGCCTTGACCCATTTGAGGGCGGCGATCATGTCGAGCAGCCCGTAGTTTCCGGACACATGTTGCGGGGATTCCGCGCTGAGCTCGGGATCGGCGAGGAACCCGAAGGCACCGAGCCGATACCCGATGCTCACGAGCACGACGCCCTTCTTCGCGAACTGCGTGCCGTCGTACGCCGGAATGCTCGTCATCCCACCGACGAAGCCTCCGCCGTAAATCCACACCATCACGGGCAGTTTCTCGCTCGGCGAATGCGCCGGAGTCCACACGTTGAGATAGAGACAGTCCTCGCCGATCGTGGGCGGCGCACCAAAGAGCTTCGCGAAATTCGGGTCCTGCATGCAGCTCGGGCCGAAGTGATCCGCTTTCTTGATACCGCGCCAGGGCCTCACAGGCTGCGGGGCGCGCCAGCGCAGTGCGCCGAGCGGTGGGGCCGCGAACGGAATGCCCTTGAACGAGACGATGCCGTCGGCGGGAATGCCCTCGACGCGCCCGCCGGTTACGGAGACGGTAAGAACTTGAGCCGCGGCCGGTCTACCGTAAAGCGACGCGGCCGTCAGCGACGCGGCCATCAGCAATGTTGGAGCGATCCGGTTGTTTCGCATGGTGTGCCCCCCAAAGTCCCTCACTTCGACGGTGCCGTTGGCCTT
This sequence comes from Gammaproteobacteria bacterium, assembly GCA_030040795.1. Classification (GTDB taxonomy): domain Bacteria; phylum Pseudomonadota; class Gammaproteobacteria; order Steroidobacterales; family Steroidobacteraceae; genus JASHUC01. Next base: position 2,316 of record JASHTA010000505.1, read on the forward strand.
CCCGACGCTTCCGACAGTCCCCGGCATCCATTGAGAAACAGCCTCACGACGCCGTCCGCCCACATATCGAGCTCCTTCGGCGTCATGGGGGTTCCCAGACCTGCCGCTCGGCGCTGTGGAAGCGTGATGACCATGTCCACGAACTGCCCGGCGGCGAAGTTGCGCCGCTCGGGTGTCAACTGCGGGGCGCGAAGCTCGCGCGCGAGGAGATCGCCGATCAGCGCCGTCGCCTGCTGCGACCAGCCCTCCTCGTAAACTGCGCGAAGCAGGTTGGGGAATCGCGCCGACTCCCCCGTGACCAGACGATAGAGCGCGATGGCGCGTGGCGTCAGCGCGCTGCGCAAGATCAGGCCGGCGAAGCGGCGCAAGATGTCGTGCAGCGTCGAGCCCTCGAGCAAGGGCACTCCGGGACGCGGACGGATCTGCTCGATGATGCGGTGGACGACTGCGGCAAAGAGCGCAGTCTTGTGCTCGAAGCGATGATAGAAAGTGCGCTTGGAGATGCCGGCACGCGCAGCGACGGCTTCGATCGTCGTCGCGCCGTAGCCCTCCGTGAGGAACAGGTCGGTCGCTACCTCGAGAATTCTCTCGCCGAGCAGCAGGGCGTCCTTCCGCGAGGGTCTCCCGCCGTGACGCGTCTTGCCCGTGCGTGCGCGGTGACGATTGCGGTCAGCGCCGTCGATAGGCTGAACCGCTCCATCCACGGCCGGCGCGGTAGGAGTAAGCGTAGCGAGCGCGCGGCGCGTACTCGGCACGCGTCCCCTCGTAGTAGCGCGGCGACGGACGAGCGTAGGCAACCCCCGGGCGGTAGTAGGCGCGCGGTGGGCCATACACCCGCGGCTGCGCGTAGTAGGCCGGAGGCTCCACGGAGTACACCGGCGCTCTGCGATAGTACACCGGAGCGCTTGGGTAGGAGTACGGAACGGAATACGCGGCCGGCGGGGCGCTATAGATCGCGGCGGCCGGATAGGAAGGCGCGGCATATGCCGGCGCGTACTGTGACGCGTACTGCGGCACGTACGGCGGTGTGTACTGCGGGCCGTACTGCGACGGGTATTGCGGCGCGTAAGCGGTCGCAGAGGTGTAGGGCGGCGTGTACGTGGGTGCGTACGAGGCGTACGGGTAGGCGGCGTTCGGATAGGCGGCGTTTGGGTACGTACTCTCTGCGTACGAGGGGTCGGCGTACGGTTGCGCGGCGGCCATGGCGACCGAGGCTGCCACGATCGGCCGCGTGACGGCTCGTACCACGGCACCGACCACATGGCGAGCCGCCATGAAGGCGAGGAACGGAACGGCCGCGGAAGCTGGCGCGGCGGGCGCACACAGCAGCGCGGCGGCCGCCGCCGCGGGGAGAACGGTCTGCTTCAGCCTGAGCATGGTAGCTCCTTCCGTTCGTCACGCGAAAACTGGTCGGCAGACGGTACTCCTGTTCGGATAGAAACGCAACGGTACCGTTGCGTTAATGAGGGGCGGCGGGCAATCGCCGCCCGGACACTCGGCCGCCGACGAGGGCCGCAGTTAAGGCTTCCACCTGCGAGTGTGGATCCCGCGGCGCGTTGGGATTAGCCTTGGCTCGAACGGCGTAGCGAGAAGGCAGACCCCGATGAGATCCCAAATCAAAGGCACCACGATGCCCGTGCTCGAGATCGGCCTCGACCCGAACGATCGTATCGTCGCCGAGCCGGGCGAGTTCTCCTGGATGACCGCGGGCGTGCAGATGCGCACGACCACTTACACCGCCGGCGCGCGCGGCATTTGGGGCGCGATCGGACGTGCCTTCTCGGGCGGCGGCCTGTTCATGACCGAGTACTCGGCGCCTGCCGGCCGAGGAGTCGTCGCATTCGCGGCGAAAGTCCCGGGCGCGATCTTGCAGGTCGATGTGCCCTCCGGTCATTCGTATCTCATCCATCGCCACGGCTTCCTCTGCGGCACCGAGGGACTGCAGCTCACAACCGGATTTCAGCGGTCTCTCGGCGCAGGCGTGTTCGGCGGCGAGGGGTTCTTGTTGCAGCGCCTGACCGGCCCTTGCACGGCCTGGATCGAGCTCGGCGGGGAGGTGGTGACCTACGATCTCGCTCCGGGCGAGATGCTGCAGGTGCATCCCGGCCACATCGGCATGTTTCAAGAGAGCGTGAATTTCGACATCACGTTCATGCGCGGCTTTGCCAATGCCCTGTTCGGCGGCGATGGCCTCTTCGTGGCGCGGCTCACCGGACCCGGAAAAGTCTGGCTGCAGACCCTGACGGTGCCCAATCTTGCGCATGCGCTGGCGCCTTATCTGGGCGCTCCTGTAGCGCAGAACGTCGAGAGTGGCGCCGCAGGCGCCGTTGCCGGCGCAGTATTGAGGAACATCTTCGGCGGCAACCGCTAGCTTGCGCGCAGCGCGCTCGCGACGGGCCGCCGCGCGGCACGCAGCGCCGGTAGCGAGCCGCCGATCAGGCCGATCGCGAGCGCCCACCAGACACTCACCGCAAGCAGGTGCGGCGTCACCCGAAGCTTGAAGACGACACTGTCGGTGTCGATGGCGTTGCCATTGAACAAGCCCCACGCGACGAGCGTGCCCAGGATCGCCCCCGGAAGCACGAGCAAGGTGCTCTCGATCAGCACGGAGGCGATGATCGGAAGGGCATTGAAGCCGACCGCACGCAGCGTCGCGATCTCGCGCTGGCGGGAGTCGACGGAGGCGTAGAGGCTGTTGAGCGCTCCGCAAACCGCGCCGCTCGCCATCACACAACCGATGAAGTACGAGATGAAGGTGAGAAAGCGCCTCAAGCTGCCGAAGTTCTGCTCGAACTGCTGGGCCAGCGTCTTGACCTCGACCGCCACCGCCGGGTTGCGCTCGAGCGAATCGGCAAAGACTTTGAAGGCCGCGGGCGACGCAAGCCGCACGTCCGCTTGGGAGAACGTGTTGCGTCCAAAGGCGGACATGACCGTCTCGGCATCTGCGCAGAGCGCGCCGTCGGCCAGCGCATCGCTGGAGGTGAATACGCCCACAACTGTCCATTGCGTTCCGCGCAGCGTGATGTGATCTCCGATGTCGAGGCCCTGATACATCTTGCGTAGGGGCTCTGACACGATGAGCTCGCGCAGCGCGGGCCGGTAGAGGCGCCCGGCCAGGACTTTCACACCGCCATCGACCCGCTGCCAACCGACAGTGAAGCCCATCAGATTGACCGTGCCGCGCCTGCCGTCCCTGCGCAGCGCATCGACGGGAACGATAGCCAAGGCGTAGGCGTCCGGACGACCATCCGCGCCCTTCTCGACGCCAGGCGCCTGCGCGATAGCCGTAAACTCCTCGCGGCTGAGGGCGCTCTCGATGCTGCTGCTTGCGCCGCGAGAGAGGACTACCGCCTCATCCGCTCCCGCGGATCCCGGCTGGAATACGTTCGTGCCCTCGCGAATCGCGAGCAGCGAGACCAGCACGCCGACGACGGTGGTGACGGAGATGACCGTCACCAGAGCAGCGATGCGGCGATGGGCGAGGCTGCGCAGGCCGGTCAGCGTCAAAAGCGCCGTTTGCCCGAGCACACTACCCATGGCGCCTACCGTACCGCCAAGGCGTCGGCCACTTGCAATCGCGATCCGTGCACGGCGGGGGCAGCCCCGGCGATGAATGCAATCAACACGGCGCATCCCATCCCTGCGGCCGCGACGATCGCAGGCATGCGCGTAACACCCACAAGGGGGCGCGCCTGCGAAAGCAGCGCGGCGCCCACCGCCAGACCGATGGCCGCGCCGAGCACGCAAAGCGTGATCGACTCCGCCAGGATCAGTGCGAAGAGGCGGCGGTCGGAAAATCCGAGAGTCTTCAGCACCGCGAGCTCCGGGGTCCGCTCGCGCAGCGACTGCATCATGAGCAACCCGGTCGCGAGCAGCAGCGCGAAGAACACCGCGGCGACGACGGCCCGCACGATGAAGTCGAGGTCCACCGTCTTTTGCATCTGCGTTGTGAGGAAATCGCTCTCCGATTGAGTGCGCGTCTCATGGTCGGAGTTGGCAAAGGCGTTATCGATCGCGAGGCTCACGACGCCCGCCTCCTTGGCATCGCGTACGCTGGCGAGGAACATGTCCGCGCGGTCCGCGCCTGTCGCGCGCGCTTCATTCACATAGTCGAAGTTGACGACGACCGCGGTGGACGGCGGCGTACCACGAGAATTCTCCGGTCCGCCATACACCCCAACCACGTCGAACTCCCAGTCGCGCGAGCCGTCGCGTTTGGCGAGCGGGGACTGCAGCGTGAAGCGATCGCCGATCTTCCAGCCATAGCGCGTGATGAGCCCCTGTCCGACGATGGCGCCCGCGCGCGCACTCTTCAGCGCTTGCACCGCGCCGCGGGGCGCGACGCTCAGCTCGTCGTAGATGCGAAAGAACGGCTCAACGTCCGCGGCGATCACCGGCACGCGCTGATCGGGCCTCCTGTAGGTACCGACGAATACCGCGCGTGGAGTGACGGCACGGACGCCGGGCAGGGAGCGGATGCGCGTGAGCAGCCCAACCGGCAGCGGATCGCCTACTGCGACTCTACTGGTGATGTACAGGCGGTTGCCGTGCAAGCTCGCCAGCACCTGCTTGATACCGGAGTCCGCGCCCTGGAGGACGCCGAAGAGGGCGAAGGCGCTGACCAGCTGCACGAGCATCAGAACCGTGCGGCCGCGCCGGCGCCACATTCCAGCCCAGACGAGCGATAGATACTTCAACGCAACTCTGACTTCCAAAGCATTCGGGTCGCGAGCTCCGCGCCCCGAGCGAGCGATTTGAATTTCTCCCACACCACCGTCGGGTGGACCTCGGTCCGATACGCGGCTTGCGAGGAGAAGCCGCAGTCCACGCCGGCGATGACATTCTCTCGGCCGACGAGACGCGCGTAGCGCACGATCCGCTCGGCGACGAGCTCGGGATGCTCGACGATGTTGTTGGCGTGGGCGATCACTCCGGGGCAGATCACCTTTCCCGCCGGGAGCGCGATCCGCTCGAACAGGTGGTATTCGTGCTCGTGACGGGGATTGGCTGCCTCGAAGCTGTACGAGCCGGCCTGGATCCGAAACAGGAGCTCGATGACCTCCGCGAGATCCGCCTCGTGGATACGGGGCCCTTCGTTGATGCCGTAGCAGGTGTGAAGCCGCACTTTGTCCGCGGGGATGCCGGTGAGGGCGTGATTCGTGGCGTCGACATAGAGCTGCGCCCGCCTTCGCTTCTGCGAGGCATCGAGCTCGGGGTCGGCGAAGAGCTCGGAGAGGCCCGGGTCGTCCACCTGCACCAGGAGTCCGGCCTCGACGATCGC
>JASHTA010000506.1 GCA_030040795.1 Gammaproteobacteria bacterium
GCGGCGCCTGGTACGCCGCGTTTGAATTGGAGACCGGTCTCGCCGAGGTGTTGTTTCACATGGAACGCGAGCTCGCTAACGTGGGCGACTTTCATGCGACGATCGAGTACGCCGAACTCTATGCAAGCTTCGTCGGTGATTTCGTGGACGTCCGCCGTCTTGAGCCTACGCCCGGGTTTCTCGATCCCGACCCCGAGAAGGGCTATCCGCCGGGCAATCAGTTTGCGGACGCGGTCCGCGCCGCCGGCCACTATGGCATCGTCTATCCGTCCGTCCGAAAAGTTGGAGGAACCTGTGTGGTAGCGCTCGTCCCTCACGCAGTGCAGTCCGTCGCGCAGGGCTGTGTCGTGCGAGCGAGATGGACGGGCAAGCCCGGCCCTGAATACGAAGTCTTGACCGGTCACGTTTGACGAGCGCTGCTCCGGCTTTCTCTTTGGACTCGCAAAACGGGCGAGTCGGGATCGAGTCCCGGTGAATTCCCTGACAAGCGGCGACAGCTCAAACCGCTCGCTGCATAATTGCGAAGCAACTATATTTCCCGCAGCGACCACAATTCCGAGCGGGAACGGCTCGTCGGCCTGAACCCGGGTAACGACTTTGGTCTGGCCCTGTAGCCGCGGCGGCAAAATTCTCCGAGCAATTTGCGCGCTCAGGAAACGACTTTAATTCATGCCTACAGCTGGTGGGCGACGGAATTAAAGTCGTTACCCCGAAATCAAAGTCGTTTCCTGGTCGGTACTTCCAATTCCATGCACCCGGCCGAACTCTGGCGTGGGATCACCAGATCGTAATTCTCTGCTCCGCGATCGTAGCTCTGATCTTCGCGATCATCTGGCTCCTGAATGCCTGGGCTGCAGAGCGGCTGCAGCGAAGAATTGACGAGCTCGATAAGCTACGCGGAACCTGAAGGTAACGGCTGCTATGAATCGCGGTTCAAGCGACACTTGCTGCTCACCGTCGAGGGGTATGATCGATATCTCCTGGAGTCCAACATGCGACACGGACCTTCATCCGGAGAGGGAGTCCCACGGGGGTTCCAAACGCAGTGCAACCTTGCCGGCGGCGTTCGCGCTCTCCCACCAGCTACGAGCCGATGCGGGGCCCGGCATGCGCATCGCATTCGCCTGGCTTTATCAAACAGAGACCGGGACCTACTGGCACGACGGCGGCACCGGCGGCTATACCGCTTACGCATTCTTCAATCCTGCAGGCGACTACGCCGGGGTCGTTCTCTTCAATACCACGCTCGGTCCCAAAGGCGACTTCGCTGATCTGCTCGGCAGGCACATCGCGGAGCGGTTCGCCGGGAAACCGGCCGTGTCACTCGCGGACTGACGACTTGGCATTTGGGTGCACGCTGGCGGGCCGGGTCAGTGACCGCTTTCTGGAATTTTCTGATTGCCCGGCGAGGGGCGGCTTTTGTTAAGCGTTCTCCGACGCTCGAAGCCCTCGAATCTTACAACCGTCACGATGGCTCGGCGCGCTCCAGACGGATGTTTCGCCAGGTCGGCTGGCGATGCCGAAAATCGACAGCCTCCCCGTCTGATGTGAAGAACAAGCCGGGCTCCAGCTCTACAAACAATCTGACATCGTTCAGATAGAGGTATCCGTTCTTTCGGTGAATGATTACCTTTTCAGACGGCTGATGCCACTGGTAGATCTGATACGTGCCTAAGAATCGCTCCCAGTCCGGCTCGTTCGGCCCCGCAAGATCATTTGGACCGTCGTTGTAGTCGAGGCTGTAATCGCCGATCGCGGATTCCAAGTGGGCAGGCTCATTGGGGGTAGGTGGAAAATAGCGAGCCAGTACGGCTTCCCCCATCGGGTCGACAACGAACATGTCGACCGGTGATGTGAATCTAAACTGCGCAAGGGCAGTACCGACCTGCATCCCAAGTCTGTCATTGTCGAGCTTCATGTCACCTGATAGCGCCCGGCCTATGTAATGGCCGACAAGGCGTTCAAGCTGACCCCTCTGCGGTTCGATGAGGCCAAGGTCCGCAGCGGGTAGTCTCGCGCTGCGCGGGCCAAAACGATGACTGAGGAGTTCGTCAACGAGTCCGGCACCGAACTGATACGCGGCGGAATTCTCACTGTTAAAGAGCACAGCCCAGCCGAGTTGCGCTTCGGGAAAGTAGTCAAGTACGCAACCAAATCCGAATCCGCCGCCGTTGTGATTGAGCAGGCGAATGGAGGTCGTTCCGTAGCGGAGATCCGCACGGGCGACCCCGAGACTGTAGTCGCCGCCCAATGAGAAGCTGTGCATCTCACGCCACAGTCTTTCCTCGAGAACCACCTTACCGTTTACCGTACCTCGGTTGAGATGGAAGTGGAGCCAAGTCGCCATGTCACGCGCGCTGGTATATATGCCGCCTGAGGGAATCAGCGGAATCCTGAGAGGAACCGATGCATAACCCATCGTGTGTCCGACCGCCCGGTCAGCGCGTCGAACGTAGTCTCCCGTCGCTGCGGTGGTGTCCGTCATTCCGAGCGGATCGAAGAGAGCCGCCTTTAGATAGTCTGCAAAGGGCGTCTTCGTAACTGTCTGCAGGATGTATCCGGCGAGATCCACGCCGAGATTCGAGTAGCGATGCCGTTCGCCGACCGGGAAGCGCAGCCATGTGTCCGAAATACTACGTATGTGGGTCTCGAAGTCCGTAAATTCCGGATCATAGTTGTTTCCCACGGGTGCTTCTTGAGTGAGCCCGGCCCGATGACTCAATAGGAGCCGCAAGGTTATCTTTCCCGCGGGCGCCGGCTCGAATCGGCTATGGATGCTGAAATCGGGTAGATAGGTTGTAATCGGCTCATCGAGATCGAGCAGCCCACGCTGGACTGCGAGCATGATCGCCGTCGCAGTAAAGTTCTTGGAGACTGATTGGACGCTAAAAATCGTGCGATCGTTTACCCGCCGACCGTGCTTCCAATCCGTTGCACCCAACCCCTCGATCCAGGTCGGTCTACCCTCGTAGATGAGACAGACAGCGACGCCGGGAATCTTTTCCCTCGCCATGGAGGCTCTAATGTTCCTGCGCTCTGCCTCGATGAGCGACCGAATATCGAGAGATACGTTGCTGGCTGGCTGTCCAGGTGCTGCAATGGCGCGGCGCGATTGAACGGAAAATAGAGTTCCTGCCGCGAGAGACGAACCAACCATGAAGGAGCGACGACTGAAATTGGGCATGCTGCATCCTGTCAGAGCAACGCGTGGATCCTACTGAAGCTTGGGAAGCACCGTGACGCTCGTGCGTTCAATTGAAACGCCTGCATTTCTTGGACGCCGAACAGTAGCCAGACGCTTGCCGGCCGGACATCTTCCAGAAGCCTCGTGCCGCCGTCGTGCTAACCTCGTCCGCCGAGCTGTGTACGGCCGGGGTCCCGCGGCACAGACCGGGCTGGACTTTAGACGCCACTAATCGGCGGATGGTTTACCGGCCGTTTGCATTCGGCTTCGGCTACTCGCTGTACCGGCCACAAGCCACGATCAGAGGGCCAATTCGTGCGGCCCGACGGCGGTCGTTCGATGTTGCTGGGAAGTATCCGCAGCGCGCACGCAAGGCCTCGCGCATGGCTTGTCAGGAAGCCAGAAAGACCGGTCCGGCAGCGCCCTCTGCCGGCCATGCCAAGTGGGCAGGCCGCTCGATGTGCCCGCCACCGTGACCGGTTGACCCTTACGCAACGTCAGAGTCCATTGTCCTGCCCCCGACAGGAGAACGGATATGACTACGCGCGACCAATCCGAGCCGCCAGTATTTCAGGTGCACAATGGCTTCGAGGTGTATCCGATGCCAATGTTCGCCGCAATGGAAACGGCAGACGTCAATGCCCTTGCCCGGTGGTATCAGGACGCACTGGGCTTTGGAATCATGTTCAAAGCGCCGGGTCCTGATGATCAGCCGATGGTTGTCCACCTGCGGCGGAGGAAGTACCAGGACGTGCTGGTACGGCCCGCCCCGCCGGGGTGCGTTATACGTGAGGTTGGCAGTTGGTCACTATGTCTTCAAGCCGGCGAGGACGTCGATCAACTTGCGAGGCGCGCTGCTGCCGTGCCAGCCATTGGAAAGGCTCGCATTGACCCTGTGACGGACACACCCTGGAATACACGCCAAGTTCCGATCGTCGACCCGGACGGACGCCTGCTGGTGTTCAGTCAGCCGCGCTTTGACGTGGAGCTGACGCGGCGTTGGCGCCAGGCACTCGAAGCTGATAGAGGTACCCGTTCATGAAGGAACTTACCGTCAGGCAGCTCGCCGCGGTTTCGGGCGTCACGGTCCGCACATTGCACCACTACGACGAGATCGGGCTGCTGCGGCCGGCCACGGTCGGTGCGAACAGGTATCGGTACTACGGGCGCAACGAGCTGCTTCGCTTGCAGCGAATCCTGTTCCATCGAGAGCTGGGTGTGCCCTTGAGTGCAATCGCCGAGTTGCTCGATCTCGAAGGCGAGGATCAGATCGACATCTTGCAACAGCATCGGGAGAAGCTTGAAGGAGAGCGAGAGCGCTATCGCGTCCTAATCGAGACTATTGATCGCACGATTGAAGTGCTGAGGGGGGAAAGGCCTATGGCAAATGCAGATCTCTACAAGGGCTTCAGCCGCGAGAAGCAGGCCGGATATGAACGCTGGTTGATTGAGCGGTACGGCGAACCCATGCGCGAAGGCATTGAGCGGTCGAAAGAATCGAACACGAACGTGTCCGATGCCGAGCAGCACGCGCTGGGAAGGGAATTGTACGAACTGGAGCACGGTCTCGCGGACGCGCTCCGCAGTGGCATCGATCCCGCGTCCGATCCGGTCGATGCGCTGATTGCACGTCATCGCGCATGGGTGTCAGCGATGTGGGGTCGGCCCTGTTCCATGGAACGCTATTCAGGGCTTGCGGACCTGTATCTGGAGCATCCGGACTTTGTGGCTCGGTACGAGCGCATCGAGAAGGGGTTTGCGGCGTATCTGGCAAGTGCCATGAGGTTTCACGCGAAGAGACGGGGCAACGTTCCGCGTGAACAGCCAAGCGCCTTTCCCGAACAGGGCGACTGAGATACGGCTCCGGGGCCGACTCATATGGGCGCCAATGTCGGGTTACCGGCTTGTCTCGGTGGAAGTCATCGGCCGCTGCTGACCGTTATGCAGAACTCTGCATAGCGGCCGGATGGAGCCATGGGCATGGGCATTGAGCGTGCCTTACGGCTATTTCGCTCGATTCCAGACATCGACCCTAGTGTGCGGCACGCCATCCAGGGTGTGTGACACGACGGTTTCGATCATGTGCCTGCCATCGTCCGAAAGCGAGAACACTCGGGTATTGCCCGGATACCCTTTGAATCCACCTCCCATCACCAGAA
>JASHTA010000507.1 GCA_030040795.1 Gammaproteobacteria bacterium
GCTCCCCGCGCTTCGCTCATCTCCCGTCATTGCGCAAGGGCGTCGAAACAATCGCCTGCGCTGAAGAGATCTATCACCACGGGAGCGGCCAGCGATCTACCACCGGTGCTCTCGCATTCGCTGAGCGTGATCCTCGGCTTTTACTTCGGGTCCCGAACAGTTCGGGGTTCAACCTAGGGCAGCACGCAATCTCCTGCCGCAGGCGCCGTACGCCGACCGACCGGTCTGCTCGCGGGGCCGGCCTTTTTGTTTGAGCATGATTTCAGCAACGTTTTAGCTGCGATTCAAGACCCAGCCCTCTCCCTGCGGGACACTGGCGCCCAGCCGATGTAACCGCCTGTTCACACACACTTAAGGGAGAGAACCCTGTCAATCGCAAGAAAGTCGTGACCCCCTGAATCGCAGGGGACTGTCACAAATCGAGACTTGCGCGCGGTGTGCTCGGCTGGGGAGACCGCGCAGGACGGAAGCGACCGATAAGTGGTCGCGAAGGGCGGAGTGACGGACGATCGATCAGGGTGCGCTCCGCGTCTTTCCACCCTCGGAGTGATGCCCTCGAGCGCCGGACGGGGACCCACCGTCCGGCGCTTCTATTCCCAGCGCGCCGATTGCAGCTGAAAAACTGCCCGGGGCCGGACTCGAACCGGCATGGGGTTGTCCCCGAGGGATTTTCTTACCCGCTACAGCTTTCGCTGCTGCGGGACGCTCGAGCCTCGCGGCCGTGCGCGCCCCGCATTTGGGGTCTGGACTTTACCTTTGCCGTGCTGCGTGGCCGTGGCGCATGCGAGCGCCAGGGCCGTGCGGTTTAGGCAGGGGCCGTCAAGTCTCTACACTTTCCCCGTCCGGCGCGCTCCCGCGCGGACTGCGCCCGCAGCGGCTGCGCTCGATCGGGGCTTAGCTCGGTATTGCAGCCACCGCGACGTGCTGCTGTTCCACCGAATTTGTCCCCATTCACTCCAGGGGTTTCCCGGCCTGGGTGCTCAAATGGCTCAAGTCCCTTGCGTCTACCGATTTCGCCACCCGGGCAACGGGTGCGCCGCCGATTCTACAGAAGTCCCGCTGCGCGTCCCGGGCGATCGGCAATGTTATGGCGCTAAGTCGCTGAATTTGGGAAAATATCCGTCTTTGGCGCGTCGAGGCTCCGCGTCTTGGCGTGAGTGCTTCGCCGTGAGGCGGCCGGGGGTGCATGTCCGAGTTGTCATTGCGGGGCGAGAATCTCCATCTGTGGCGTGGCGAGCGCCATGTATTGAGGGGGCTCGGCCTCGAAGTTGCGGCCGGCGAAGTCTTGCAGGTGACCGGCGCGAACGGTGCCGGCAAGACGACCCTTCTCAGAGCGCTCTGCGGCATGCTGTATCTGGAGGAGGGGCGGATCGTCTGGAACGGAGTCAACGTGCGGGACGATATGCCTGCCTTCCATGGCGCGCTCACCTACCTCGGGCATGAGCCGCCGCTCAAGGCGGATCTCACCGCGTCCGAGAACCTGCGGTACTGGGTAGGCTTGCGGCGCAGGCTCGAGCCGGCCCGGATCGCCAGTGCGCTGGAGTCGGTCGGTGTTCCCGGCGTGGCGAGCGAGCTGGTGCGGACGCTGTCTGCAGGCCAGAAGCGCCGGGTCGCCCTGGCTGCGCTCCCCCTGCTCTCGGTTCCGCTCTGGCTGCTCGATGAGCCCACCACGAATCTCGACACCGAAGGGCAAAAGCTCGTCGGATCCTTGATCGAACGGCACATCCGGGCAGGCGGTCTCGCCGTGGCGGCGGTCCACCACGAGATTTTCGTGAGTCCGCAGCACCTGCGGCGGCTCGAGCTGTCCAAATCATGAGCGGCTCCGCGGTCCTGCCGGCGGCGGAAGTTCGTGCCGTCCCTTCGGCGTTTGACGTCGCGGTGCTCGCGCTTGCGCGCGATTTGCGGCTGGCGTTCCGCAAGCGGGAGCAGCTGATTCAGCCGCTCGCGTTTTTTGCCATCGTGACAACGCTGTTTCCACTGGCGATCACGCCGCGGCTCGCGCAGCTTCGCGAGGTCGCGCCGGGCGTGCTGTGGGTCGGGGCGCTGCTCGCATCGCTGCTCGCGCTCGAGTTTCTCTTTCGCGACGACGCGCAGGACGGAACGCTCGAGCAGTACGCGCTGTCGGGCCGCTCGCTCACCTGGCTGCTGTTCGCCAAGACGGCGGCGCATTGGCTGCTGACGGGCGTGCCCCTTGCGCTCGTCGCGCCGCTGGCCGCCGGAGCGCTCGGAGCGCCGGCCGCCTCGTTGCCGAGCATCATTGCGCCCGTGGCGGTCGGAACCTTGGCGCTGAGCCTGCTCGGCGCGATCGGAGCGGCGCTCACGCTCGGCGTAAAGCGGAGCGGCGTGCTGCTGTCGCTCATCACTCTGCCGCTCGCGGTGCCGATCCTGATTTTCGGCGCGCGGGCGACCGAGCTCGCCATCGCGGGCGAAAGCTTCGTCGCGCCGCTCGAGCTGCTCGGCGCTTTTGCCGTGCTGGGATTGACGCTCGCGCCGCTCGCTGCCGCAGCTGCCGTGCGCATCAGCCTGGAGTAGCCTTGAGATTATGACCTGGACTTGGTTTCATCGGCTCGGCTCGCCGCCTCATATTTATCGGCTCGCCACGCGGCTCACCCCCTGGTTTGCGTGGCCTGCCGCCCTCATTATCGTGGCGGCCCTCTACGGCGGCCTGGTGCTCGCGCCGCCCGATTATCAGCAGGGCGATGGATTTCGCATGGTGTACGTTCACGCGCCCTGTGCCTGGATGTCGCTCATGGTCTACACGACCCTGGCCGTGGCGTCGGCCGTGGGGCTCATCTGGCGCATGAAGGTGGCCTATGCCGTCGCGGCGAGCTGTGCGCCGATCGGGGCGTCCTTCACGGCCGCGGCGCTGATGACCGGCATGCTCTTCGGCCGCCCGATGTGGGGGACGTACTGGGCCTGGGACCCGCAGCTCACCTTCGAGCTGGTGCTGCTGTTCATCTATCTCGGCTACATGGGCCTGCGATCGTCCTTCGACGATCCGCAGCGGGCGGACCGCGCGAGCAGCATGCTCGCCGTGGTCGGTTTCATCGATGTGCCGATCATCCATTTCTCGACGACCTGGTGGAATTCCCTGCACCAGGCACCGTCCGTGTTGCGGTTCGGCAAGCCGACGATTGCCCTGCCCATGCTGATTCCGCTGCTCATGATGCTCCTCGGGTTCACCCTGTACTTCGTCGCCATCCTGCTGGTGCGGCTGCGAGGGGAAATCCTGCGCCGGGAGCGCTCGGCGAGCTGGCTCCGGGAGGCGATAGTGTCATGACGGCATTCTTTCGCATGGGGGGGTATGCTCAGTACCTGTGGCCGGCCTATGGGATTACGTTCGCCGTGGTGATTCTCAACATAGTGTGGGCACGTCGGACGCTCGCGCGCGCGCGCCGCGAGGCTCGGCGCCGCCTGGCCGTGCGGGATGAGCCGGTTCTGCATGGAGAAGAGGTATGACGCCCCGCCGCCGCCGCCTGCTGCTCGTTTGCGGGATCGTCGCGGGCGTTGCCGTCTCCACTGGGCTCGCCTTGACCGCTTTTCGCCAGAACGTCACGTTCTATTTCATCCCGTCACAAGTGGCTTCGGGCGCCGTGCATAGCGGCGAGGACTTCCGCCTGGGCGGCATGGTGACGAAGGGAAGTATCCACCGCGTGCCGGGCACTCTCGAGATTCACTTCCTGGTCACCGACTGCACGCGTACGGTGCCCGTCACCTACACCGGCCTGCTGCCCGATCTGTTCCGCGAGGGACAGGGGGTTATCGCGCACGGCCACCTCAATGGTGCCGGCGTCTTCGTCGCGGACACGGTCCTCGCCAAGCACGATGAGAAGTACATGCCGCCCGAGATGGCGAAGCAGATCGAGGCGGAGCACGGCGGGGTGATGCCATTCGGCGCCGAAGGAGACCGTCTACACACGACGACGCAAGCGGCATGTGCGCCGCAGTCGCCGGCCCAAGCGTTGTCCGCGGCGCCCCCGTCCACGCAGGCTTCGCGAGGAGCCTCTCGGTCGCCCGCCGCCGAGGGCCCGCCTCAGGCTTCCACCCGATTGCCCGGGGGACTTTGAGATGCTGCCAGAGCTCGGCCAATTCGCGCTGATCCTCGCAATGCTGCTCGCGTTTCTACAAGCCGTGTTCGGCATCGCCGGGCCGGCGCTCAAACGGGACCGCTGGATCGCGGCGACCGTGCCGGCCGTCGCCGGACAGTTCGTCATGATGGCAACGGCCGTCGGCTGCCTCGTCGCCTCCTTCGTCAACTTCGACTTCTCGGTGCGCTACGTCGCCGAGAACTCGAACTCCGCGCTGCCGCTCTTCTACCGCGTCACGGCGCTCTGGGGCGCGCACGAGGGCTCGATGCTGCTTTGGACCCTGATCCTCGCGTGCTGGACGGTCGCCGTGGCGTTCTGCACCACGCGGCTGCCCAAGCAGTTCTCGGCGCGCGTGCTCGGCGTGCTCGGCTTCATCAGCTTCGGGTTCCTCCTCTTCACGCTCATCACCTCGAATCCCTTCCTGCGGCTCGAGCCTCCCGCGCCGGATGGCATCGACCTCAATCCGCTCCTTCAGGACCCCGGTCTCGCCTCGCATCCGCCGGTGCTGTACACGGGCTATGTCGGCCTCGCGGTCGCCTTTGCGTTCGCTTGTGCAGCCATGCTCGAGGGCCGCACCGACCCGGTGTGGGCTCGCTGGACACGCCCCTGGGCCATCGGCGCCTGGGCATTCCTGACCTGCGGCATCACGCTCGGGAGCTGGTGGTCGTACTACACGCTCGGGTGGGGCGGGTACTGGGCCTGGGATCCCGTGGAGAACGCCTCGTTCATGCCGTGGCTCGTCGGCACAGCACTCATCCATTCGCTCGCCGTGACGGAGAAGCGCGGCTTGTTCAAGAGCTGGACGCTGCTGCTCGCCCTCGTCGGGTTCTCGCTGAGCCTCATCGGCACCTTCCTCGTCCGCTCGGGCGTGCTCGTCTCCGTGCATTCCTTCGCAGCCGACCCCTCGCGCGGCAACGCCATCCTCGTCTTTCTCTGCATCGCGATCGGCTGCGCGCTCGCGCTTTACGCCTGGCGCGCGCCGGCGCTCAAGTCGAGCGGCGGCTTCGAACTCACCTCGCGTGAGTCGTTCCTGCTCTTCAACAACATCCTGCTCGTGATCGCCGCGGCGACGGTCTTCGCAGGCACCATCGCGCCACTCATCGCCGGCGCCGTCGGGGTGGGTGCGCTCTCCGTCGGAGCGCCGTATTTTCGCCCGACGTTCCTGCTGCCGATGCTGCCGCTGCTCGCGCTGCTCTCGATCGGCATCCATGCGAACTGGAAGCGTGGACGGCTCTCGGCTAGCCGGCGCGCGTTGCTCGTCACGCTCGGACTCGCGTGCGCGGTCGCGCTCGCCGTGGTAACCGGCGTGTATGCGGGGCGGCACTTCCTCGCCGTCGTCGGCCTCGTGCTCGGCGCGTGGATCATCCTGTCGTCGGCGGTGGACCCGATCGACCGCGTGCGCCGCAAGCTCACGCTGTCGCGGGGCGTGCTCGGCATGACGCTGGCGCATGTGGGGCTCGGCATCGCCGTCATCGCGCTCTCGGTGGTCGAGCCGTACACGGTCGAGCGCGACATCGCGCTCGCCAACGGCCAGAGCGCGAACGTCGGCGGTTACGACTTTCGCCTGATCGGTACGCGCGACGTCGATGGCCCGAATTACAGCGCGACGCGCGCCGAGGTGATCGTCAGCCGCAACGGCCGCACGATCACGACACTCTACCCGGAGAAGCGCGAGTACTGGGTCCGGCAGCAGGAGGGCACGAAGGCCGGCATCAAGAACGAGTACGGCACCGACCTGTTCGTCGCCCTGGGCGATGATCTCGGCGCGGGGCGCTGGAGCATGCGTGCCCAGATCCGACCGATGATCACTTTCCTGTGGCTCGGTCCGGTCCTCATGGCGCTCGGGGGGTTCTGCGCGCTCACCGATCGCCGCTATCGTCTCGGGCGCTCGACCGCCGAGGCGTTGGAGCCTCTCGCCGCGGGCGCGAAGGAGAGAGCCGCTTGAGCGCGAGGCCGCACGTCATCCGCTTTCTCATTCCCATCGCGGCATTCGTGCTCCTCGGGATCGTGTTCGCCTTGGGCGTCAAGCACTCCCCGGACGTGGGAGTCATCAAGTCACCGCTCATCGGCAAGCAGGCTCCCGCGTGGAGCCTGCCGGTGCTCGACGGAACCGGACAGACCTTCGGCTCGAAGGATCTGAGAGGCCAATGGTACGTTCTCAACGTTTGGGGCACCTGGTGCGAGCCGTGTCACGAGGAGCACCCTGAGCTGCTCGCCATCGCGCGCCAAGCGAGCGTTCCGATCATCGGCATCGACTGGAACGACGACGACGCGGAGGCGAACGACTTCCTCGTCAAGCAGGGCAATCCCTACAAGATCGTCACGACGGATCACGATGGGCATGTCGCGATCGACTGGGGCGTCTACGGCACGCCGGAGACCTTCCTCGTCGATCCCTCGGGAACGGTGGTTTTCAAGACGATCGGACCGATGACGCCCCAGGTTTGGCAAAAGGACTTCCTCTCGCGCCTGCCGCCGCAGCTCCTGGAGCACCCCTCGTGACGAGAGGGCCTCGGGTTGCACGCGCACGCCTGCTCGCGGCCGGCGCTGGCTCGCTCCTCGCGCTCGCGCTGCTTTGCGCACCGGCCTACGCCATCGATCCGGCGCAGATGCCGACCCCGCAGCTCGAGGCGCGCTATCTCACGCTCACTCACGAGTTCCGCTGCCCCGTATGCCAGAACGAGACGCTCGCGGACTCGGACGAGCCGGTGGCGGGTGAGATCCGGGCGCAGATCCGCAAGCTGCTGCTCGCGGGCAAGTCGGACCGCGAGGTCCGCGACTACATGGTCTCGCGCTACACCGAGTTCATCCTGTTCAAGCCGGAATACTCGCTGCGCAACGCGTGGCTGTGGCTCGCTCCGCTCGTGCTCCTCGCGATCGGCATCCTCGTCGCCTCTCGGATCATCCGCGCCCGCTCGATGCTCGTCGATCAGGATGGCGAGCCCGTCGATGACGACCTGATCCTCGAGCCCGAGCCGCCACCGGCGTCCGATGCGATCGGGGGCTCGAGGGCCGATCCGATCGTCGATCCCCGCGCGAGGCCGGCGGTCAAGAGCGCATCGGCCAGATGATCACCTTCATCATTCTCGCCGCCGCGCTGACTCTCGCTGCAGCCGCGGCCATCGCCGTACCCCTGCTACGGAGCGGCAGCGGCGCGGCTCGGGCGCCCTGGACCGCGATCGCGGTGATCGCAGTTCTCGGCGCGGGCGCAGGACTGCTCTATCTGCATTTGAGCAACTGGACGTGGTCGAAGGCGGCCGCGGCCGAGAGCTCGCCGCAAACGATGGTGAGCACGCTCGCACGGCGGCTGTGGCATCACCCGGATGATCTCAACGGCTGGGTCATGCTCGGGCGCTCCTACACGGTGCTGCAGCAGACGCCGCTCGCCGTGCGTGCCTACGAGCACGCGAATCAGCTCGCCGGAGGCCAGAACGCCGATGTGCTGCTCGACCTCGCGGAGGCGCTGTCCGAGGAGGACGAGTCGCAGCTGAACGGCCGCGCGGGCAAGCTCATCGAGGAAGCGCTCGCGCTCGAGCCGCATTCCCCGCAGGCGCTGTTCTTCGGCGCCGCGGCGGCCGAGCATCGCGGCGACCTGCCGCTCGCGCGCGAGCGTTGGACGGCATTGCTCGCCCTCAATCCTCCGGACTCCGTGAAGCCGCTCATCGAGCAGCAGATCACGGCCATCGACCAGAGGCTCGCGGGCGGCGCGGGCGCAAGCGCCGGCTCGGGCCAGGTGGCCCAGACGGAAGGGCAGGCGGACGGGCAGGCGGGTGGGCCGGCGGGCTCGGGTGCCGCGCCGGCCGGCGCCGCCATTCGCGTCAAAGTGGCGCTGTCCCCGAAACTTCGCGCCGAGCACATGCCCGATGCGCCGCTCTATGTCTTCGTGCGCGATCCCAAACAATCCGGACCGCCGCTCGCCGTCAAGCGGCTCGAGACGCGATTTCCGCAGACCGTGGAGCTCACTTCCGCGGATGCGATGATTGCGGGGCATGGCATCGTACCCGGACAGGACGTTGAGGTCGTGGCGCGCATCTCGCGCTCGGGCAGTCCGATCGCGCAGAAGGGCGATCCGTTCGGAGAGGTGTCCTATCACGTGGGGCGCGACGGCATCGTCGAGGTGACCATCGACCGCTTGACGCCGTAACATCGCTTGACACCGTAGCGTAAAGGAGCGGTGAACGAACGAAGTCCCGATGTAGTCCAACTCCTGTAACGGGCTCGCGTGAGGCTGCCGAAGGCATGCGTCTTGCTGCTTCGCAATGAGCTTCAATCGACTACGAGGAGGCAAGCACATGGCACAAGGAAGGACTCAGGAAGGGCGCACTTCCAATCGCGGATTCGCTTCAATGGATCAGGAGCGCCAGCGCCAAATTGCCAGCATGGGCGGCAAGGCTGTGCCCGACTCGAAGCGCAGCTTCTCGCAGAACCGGCAGCTTGCCGCGCAGGCTGGACGCAAGGGCGGGCAGAGCGTTCCGGGCGAGAAGAGGAGCTTCTCGCAGAACCGGCAGCTTGCCGCGCAGGCTGGACGCAAGGGCGGACAGAGCGTCTCGGACGAGAAGCGCAGCTTTTCGCAGAATCCCGGACTCGCAGCCGAAGCCGGCCGCAAGGGCGGGCAGGCGAGCCACGGCGGCGGCGGCTCGGACGCCACTCCCTCGGGAGAGCGGTCCGCAGCGGCGCGCCCAGCATCCGGCAGCGAGCACTAAGTCCGGGGCGCGGGCGCCGCGCGACGGGCCGGCACGGTCCGCCGAGAGCCCCCGTGCCAGGAATCGGTCTCATCCGCGCAGGAACCGCTTTCACCGATCGGGCGTTACCGAGGAAGTCAATGGCCTCGACCCGGCCCGATACTGGGGGAGGAGGTTGTAGTGTCCGCAGAAAGACGCGCCTCGAATCGCGGCTTCGCATCGATGGACGCGGACAAGCAGCGACGCATCGCGAGCAAGGGTGGCCGGAGCGTTCCGAACGAGAAACGCAGTTTCTCCCTCGACCGGCGGCTCGCCGCGGAAGCGGGGCGCAAGGGTGGCCAGGCGAGCCACGCCAGCGCGCGTAAGCGCGCGAGCACCACCAATCCAGGACCGGGGGGCTCGCGGTAGTGCAAAGTTTGCCTGGGCCGGTGCAGAAGTTTCACCGCGAGGCCGGGGCCGGCCTGTGGCGCAAAGCCAGGGCTGGCCTGACTCCAGGTCTCCTAGAGCTTAAGCCTGACCGCTTGTCAGGGTCTGGTTGAGGATCTGGCTCAGCGCTTCCGGGTCTACGGGTTTCACCAGATGCCGGTCGAAGCCCGCTTGGCGTGCTCGCTCCCGGTCTTCCTCCTGCCCCCACCCCGTCAACGCGAAGAGCAGGAGGGCCTGCGCCCAGGGTCTTTCCCGGAGCCGGCGGGCCGTCTCGTAGCCGTCGAGCCTCGGCATGCCGATATCGAGAAGCACGAGCTGAGGCCTGAATTCCTCGGCCACCCGGAGTGCCTCGACACCGTCGCTGGCCGTCCGCACGTCGTGGCCCTCCATGCCGAGCATGAGGGCAAGGCTCTGCGCGGCATCGTAGTTGTCATCCGCCACCAGGATGCGCGCGCGGGGCCATCGGTCACCGGCCTTGGCGGTCGAGGGAGGAGGGAGGGGCTTCTCCCGCGGTGTCTCCAGCAGCTTGAGCCGCACGCCGAACGAGCTGCCCATTCCCGGGCCGGCGCTGTAGGCGCTCACGGACCCGCCATGCAGCTCCACCAGGCGCTTGACGAGGGTCAATCCCACGCCGAGTCCGTCGTGAGGGGAGGGCTGCGGCCGCGCGGCTTGAGTGAAAATGTCGAAGATGCCCTCGAGCAGGTCGGCTTGAATACCGATCCCGCGGTCCGTCACTGTCACGATGGCGTGCTCGCCGTCGCGAACCGCGTGGATGCCGATCTCGGCCCACGGGTCGCTGTACTTCGCACCGTTGTTGAGCAGGTTCGCGAACACCTGCGCGAGGCGTGTCGCATCGGCCTCGACGATCAGCGGCTCCGCCGGCAGCTCGAGCGTGACGTGCTGCTGCTTGCTCTCGAGCAGCGCCCGGTTGATCTCCACCGCGATCCGCACGACCCCCGCGAGATCGACCGGCTCCTTTCTCAGCTCGAGCCTGCCGCGAGTGATGTGGGAGACATCGACGAGGTCGTCGATGAGACGCACGAGGTGCTTGATCTGGCGCTCGATGATGGCACGGGCGGCCGACGTCATCGCATCGTCTCCCTCGGCCATCCGCATGATCTGCACGGCGCTGCGGATGGGAGCGAGGGGATTGCGCAGCTCGTGCGCCAGAGTGGCGAGGAATTCATCCTGGCGGCGGTCCGCGTCGCGCAGAGCGCCACGCGCATGGTCTCGCTCTACCACGGTCACCTGCAAAGCTTGCTGCGCCTGGTCACGCTCCTCGACGGCGCGCGCAAGCGAGGCTTCGAGCGCCGCTTCGGCCGCCGATGCGGCAGACCTGCCAGCGCGCCGCGCCAGGCTCTCGTCTCGCGACTGGAGACTTTTCTCTCCGGAACCCGTCATC
>JASHTA010000508.1 GCA_030040795.1 Gammaproteobacteria bacterium
GACGAGCGGAGTGACGTCGAAGCCGCAATGCACGCGCGCAGGATAGCTCGCCGTGCAGGGCTGTACGGCCGTCGACGTTGTACGAACGCCGGCTGCGAAAAGCAACGAAAGTAGAATGCTCATGGCCGTGCACCGAATTCTTGCTCGGTGTAAACGCGCGTTGAGCGCGGCTCGGGTTAACGGCGCAACGTCGCCCGCGGCCGGCGACCGCGCTAGCGTTCGGATAGGCCGCTGACGGGAACCCGGGGCTCGCCCCGGGCGTTTTCAAGGAGCCATGCCGCCTATTGAACTTAAGCTCTCAGGGCATGGAAAGGTGACCGCGCCTTGGGCGTATCAGTACCACGGCCGAAGCGCCGGCCGGTTAGAATGATGCATTGCAAGGCCCCGGCTGCGGCAGAAGGCCAAAACAGCGGCAGAAGACTACAGCAGCGGCAGAAGACCACAACAGTGTCCAGTGTGACCCATAGCCATCCCACGATGTCTCGAAGCGATCGACGCGATGGCGCAGACCGCCGAACGCACACCGTGCGTGCGCTGTTTGCCGGCAATTTCAATCCTCGCCGCCACGGGCCGCGGCGGGCGCGTGACGGAAGCATCACCTCGACGGACTGGCACGAGCCGCAGTGGCTCGCGGTCGCAATAGCGATTTTGCTGCTGTCGGTGGTGGACGCGCTGCTCACGCTGGCGCTGATCCAACGTGGAGCATTCGAGGCGAATCCGCTCATGGCGGAGTTCCTCAAGCGAGACCCGGATCACTTCGTGGCCGTGAAGATCGGACTTACGGCAGGGGGGGTCCTGCTCCTGACGCTGGTCGCGAAGGTGCGGGCGTTCGGCCGTCTCCCGGTGAGCCTCATTCTCTACTCGGTGCTCGCCGCCTACGCAGGACTGGTCGGCTACGAAGTCTGGCTATTGCGAACTATCGCAAGTTCTTGAGATTTCCTCGCGGCGCGGCTTCCGTTAAACTCCAACATGCCGCTCGCGAATCCCCCGTCCGCATGCTCGAACCGACGCCTCTGTACGGCGGAAACGCCGCCTACCTCGAAGAAGTCCTCTACGAACGGTACCTGAGCGATCCGGCGAGCGTGCCGGCACCGTGGCGCGACTACTTTGACCGCCTCGCGCCGCGCGCGGCGGGGGAGCGTGCCCGGGGACCCGTGCAGGCGGCGGTTGCGGCTCGCGCACGGCAGGCGCTTCGGACGGGCGTCGGAGGACAAGCCGGTCCGGCCGATGCAGTCGGCGCATCCGGCGCGGCGAGCGCGAAGCAGGCCGCCGTCTCGAGACTCATCCAGATCTGGACCAACCGGGGCCACCTCGTCGCAAAGCTCGATCCGCTCGGGCTCATGGTGCGGACCCGGCCGAGGCCGCTCGGCCTCGAGTACTTCGGGCTGAATGAGGCGGACCTCGATTCGGAGTTCTTCACGGGCAGCCGTACGGACGCGGTGCCGAAGCGGATGACCTTGCGCGGCATCCTCGCGCAGCTCGAGCACATCTATGCCGGCCCCATCGGCGCCGAGTTCGCGCATGTCTCGAACTCCGACGAGCGGCTGTGGCTTCAGGACCAGTTTCAAGCCGGGCGGGTGCTCCATCGCTTCAGCAACGAGGAGCGGCGCAACATCCTCTGGCAGCTGACGAGCGCGGAGGGGCTCGAGCGCTATCTGCACACCAAGTACGTCGGACAGCGCCGCTTCTCGCTCGAGGGCGGCGATGCCTTCATCCCGCTGCTCGACGATCTCGTCCAGAAATGCGGCGCCGCGCACGTCGAGGAGATCATCGTCGGCATGGCGCACCGGGGCCGGCTCAACGTGCTGGTCAACGTGCTCGGCAAGCCTCCCTCGTCGATCTTCTCGGAGTTCGAGGGCAAGTACGATCTCGCACACGAGCAGGGATCGGGCGATGTGAAGTATCACAAGGGCTTCTCCTCCGACTTGAAGACGCCGGAGGGCAACGTTCACGTGGCCCTCGCGTTCAATCCTTCGCATCTGGAGGTCGTGAATCCGGTGGTCGAGGGCTCGGTCCGCGCGCGGCAGGAGCGCCGGGGCGATGCGCGCGGCGAGCGCATCCTGCCGATGCTGGTTCACGGCGATGCGGCATTCGCGGGGCAGGGCGTCGTCATGGAAACGCTGCAGCTCTCGCAGGCGCGCGGCTTCTACACGGGAGGCACGCTGCACGTCATCGTGAACAACCAGGTGGGCTTCACGATGTCGGACCCGCGCGATGCGCGCTCGACCATCTACTGCAGCGACGTGGCGAAGATGCTCGAGGCGCCCATCTTCCACGTGAACGCCGACGACCCGGAGGCCGTAGTGTTCGTCGGGCGGCTCGCGCTCGAGTACCGGATGAAGTTCAACAAGGACGTGGTGATCGATCTGGTCTGCTACCGCCGCCACGGGCACAACGAGGCGGATGAGCCCGCGGCCACTCAGCCCGAGATGTATCGTGTCATTCGCCAGCACGCGACGGCCCGCAAGCTGTACGCGGATCGGCTCGCCGCCGAGGGCGTCGTGTCGCAAGCCGAAGTCGCCGAGATGGCCGAGCGCTACCGGCAGGGGCTCGACGAGGGACGGCCCCAGGCGCGCGCCTCGCTCGGGATGATCGGCAACCAGTTCACCGTGGACTGGAACAAGTACAAGCAGGTCGACTG